>QKHF01000019.1 GCA_003250135.1 Paracoccaceae bacterium
ACCGTGCTGCTGGGGGCGTTCCTTTCATGGGGGCGGTGCGCCATCCCCGGCGGGCTGTTTTACTTATGCTTTCCGGTGGTGGCCCTTTCTTCGGGTGTGCTGGGGCTAGGCAGGTTGTCGACGCCGGATGCGCTGGCCTCGGTCATCGCGTTTACCGTTCTGGCGACACTTAACCGGGCGCGGTTGCTATCTCTCACCTTGTTGGCGGCGATTCCGCTGTTCCGAACCGATTTCATCGTCCTGACCGCTCTCATTTTTGCTTTTTTGATCTTTGACCGGGAACGGTCGCCCCTGAAATACGCAATGATATTTCTGTCTGGGGCGATTTTCACCGCGGTGATGGTGCTGTCGGAGCCCTACGGCTATCTGACCGTTTTCAACTTCACGCTGGCGCCGGGCGCTATCACGCCCTACCCGGAAGCGCTCCAGGTTTCGACCGATCCCGCGGTCTATTTGGAAATCTACACTAGCCGCACGATCGCCCTCTTGGGCACGCCCACGCCGCTGCTGCTTCTAGCGGCGACGATTGCGGTGTTTGCGCATCGGCGCATGACGGGAGAGTTCGGGCCGGCGGGGAAGGCGACCTTTCTCGCCATTGCTTTCATCGCCGCGCATTTCGCGTTGTTTCCGCTTGGTGCGACCCGGCATTACGTTTTTGCGTTGCTGATCGCGGCGGCGTTCCTGCTCAGCCTGTTGGCGTCCCAAACGGTGAGAGTCGGCCAGGTTCAGCCCGGCGGCGCGCCCGATTAATTTAGGCTGACGACGTTCGTCTCGTTCAGTTCCGTCGCGTCGACATTGTTCAGGATGGCGAGAACGTCGCCGTCCGTGGTCGAGACGACCGCATCCAGCCCGTCCTGTTCGATCACCACATCATCGAAGCCCAGATCAACCAGCCCCAGCTGATCGTGGTTTGTGTCGAAATCGAGGATGGTGTCGACGCCTTCGCCGATCTCGAGCACGAATGTGTCGAGCCCGCTGCCGCCGGTCAGTTCATCGTCGCCAAGCTCGCCGATCAGGATATCGTCGCCCTGGCCGCCGACCAGAATATCGGCGCCGTCGCCGCCGAACAGAGTGTCGTCGCCCCGGCCGCCATCCAAGATGTCATCGCCGCCGAGACCTTCGAGGACGTCATCGCCGTTCTCTCCATAGATAACGTCGTCGCCGCCGGCGCCTGTCAAATTGTCTGACTCGGCGCCGCCGATGATCTCGACGCCGTCCTCGACAGCGGTCACGAATATGGTCGCGGTGGCCTGCGCCGTCCCGCCCTGGCCATCGTCGATCTGGTAGACGAAATTCTGTTCGATCACGTCGCCGGGCGCAGCCGCGTCAAACGCGTCTGCGGACGCCTCGTAATCGAATGTCCCATCCGCATTCAGGGTGAGCTGCCCATCTTCGGGGCCAGAGATCAGCGAGACGGTCAGCGCGTCCCCGTCCGGGTCGAAGTCGGCGCCTGCGCCATTGTCGCCCAGCACGTCGCCGGTGAGGATCGCGCCCTCATCGATAGCGAATTCATCATTCTCTGCGATGGGCGCCGTGTTGGAATCGGTCGGGTCGCCTTGTCCGTCTCCGGCTCCGACAGCCCCGCCGGAACCTGCGCCGGCGCCGCCGTCTACGGTGACTCCTCCAGCCCCGCCCGCGCCGCCGGAGCCATTTCCGCCGCCATTGCCGTTGCCATTCCCTTTGCCGTTTCCGTTGCCGTTGCCAGTGCCGACGCCGCCGTCTCCGTTGCCGGAGCCGCCGGTTCCGCCCGAGCCGGTTCCGCCGCCCGCGCCGCCGTCTCCGGCGCCGCCCGTGCCTCCGGTTCCGCCGCCCGCGCCGCCGTCTCCGGTTCCGCCCGTGCCTCCGGTTCCGCCACCGGCGCCGCCGTCTCCGGTTCCGCCCGTGCCTCCGGTTCCACCGCCCGCGCCGCCGTCTCCGGTTCCGCCAGTGCCTCCGGTTCCGCCGCCAGCGCCGCCGCTGTTTCCATTGCCATCGCCGACGCCGCCGTCTCCGTTGCCGGAGCCTCCGGTTCCGCCGCCCGCGCCGCCATCTCCGGTTCCGCCAGTGCCTCCGGTTCCGCCGCCTGCGTCGCCGCCGCCAGTTCCGCCAGAACCACCGGTTCCCCCATCGGAGCCGGACGCGCCGCCGTCCGCCGCGGCGCCTGCGCCGCCATCGCCACTGCCGCCGTCGCCAATGCCACCGGAACCATCGCTGTCGCCGGAACCGTGCGACCCACCGTGCTCGCTGAAACCGAGCCCATCCTCAGCTCCTGAGGACGCCGAATTGCCGCTTGGGTGCGCGGACTCGGTCCGGTCCTCGTCGTCGGAGTCGATGGGAGCAAGCGGCCCCACATGAATTGCGCTTGGGTCCTCGCCGCCTGCCTGTGCGCCCATGAAGATTACGGTGGCGTCAGAGTGGGGCTGGTCGTCGGAAGGATCGCCTTCTGAACTGATCAGGCTGTTGTAAGCATGTTCCAGTTCAAGAATTTCCCCGATCGGCTTGACCGCCGATTTGAGGAAATCACCGAACATTTCTTCCGCCCAGGACTCGGTCAGAGAATCAGTTTTGGAGTCCTCTTCATCGGCGGTGTCTTGCGGCTGGTCTTCGGCCACGGCCGCCTGGACGGCGGGTGTTTTCCAGAAAAGGAGGGAGCTTAGGAAGCGTATGGAATCCTTGAAGAATTCCCCAAGTGCAAGAATCTCGGGACGAACTTGCTTGTCAGAGCGTTCCTCACGCTCAAGGATATCGCCACTACTAGGACTCATACCACGCAACACATACGCCTGGACGTTGTGTTCTTACGCTAATACAGGGGGTTACGCAAGGAATTTACGATTTTAGATAAGTTTTTTATGAGTCTTACCAACGACTTACGCGCAATGCGAGAATCTCGCTGGTCGGCTCTCACTCCACGCGACCGCGGGTCTCCCTCACCAGACCGTTGAATATCTGATCATCCATGTCGAGGTGATCGCGCGCCGCGTTGAGAACCGCCTCATCCAGATGCGGCGGCGAGAGGTCCACATCCTTCTCCAAGGCTTTGACGATCTTCTTCATTGCGGCGATGCGGGCGAATTTCTTCTGGTTCGCCGGAATCACGTGCCAGGGCGCGTAGTCGGTGGAGGTCTTCTCCAGCATTTCGTCGATGGCCTCTTCATAGGCCTCCCACTTGCCGCGGTTGCGGAAGTCCTCATAGCTCAGCTTCCAGCGTTTCAGCGGGTCCATCAGCCGGGACTCGAAACGCCTGAGTTGCTCTTCGGGCGTGATGTGGAAGAACAGCTTCACCACTCGCCGCCCGTCATCGACCAGCATCCGCTCGAATTCGTTGATCTCGCGATAGGCCTGGCGCCAGCGGGACTCCGGCGTCAGCTTCTCCACTCGCTCCACCAGAACGCGCCCGTACCACGACCGGTCGAAGACCGAGATCGCGCGGTCGGGCGGCAGACGCTCCATGAAGCGCGCGAAATACTGGCGTTCCAGATAGTAATTGCGGGGGGCGGCGATCGGCCAGACCTTGAAGCTGCGCGGGTCCAGCGCCGCCGAGATGCGCCGGATCGTGCCGCCCTTGCCGGCGGCGTCCCAGCCCTCGAACACCAGAACCCCGGCGTCGCCTGAGAAAAGATACGCCTGCTGGACCAGCGCGAGGCGGTGCTGCAGACTCAGCAGCTCTTCCTCGTATTTGTCGCGGCCGATCCGCTGGCTCATGTCGAGGTCGCGGAGTCGAGTGATCCGTTCGTTCTCGGGCTTTGACTTCGCCATTTTGGTTCCTTCCCGTGCGTTCGTCGGTCTGAAACCCCCTCCGTGGAGTCTTATAATCGGGAAAATCCCGCCTCGCGAGGCGCGCGTGGTCACAGCAAAAGTCAGGGCCGGAGCGGCGCTCAGGCGATCGCCGCCGCCAGCGAGTAAAGCGCCATGACGATCACGATCACCGAGCCGATCGTGTAGAGGGTCGCGCGCACTTCATGCGTCTGTTTGGTGGCGTAGGCGACCGAATGCGCCAATCGTGCGGCGACGAACCCGTACATCAGGATCTGCGTCAGCAGCAGCGACGGCGCCGCCAGCACGAACAAGAGGCCTGCCGCCAGAAAGGCGGGGATGTTCTCCAGATCGTTGCGGTGCATGCGACGGGATCGGTCGACATAATCGGAAATTTCAAGCTGCTCAGGCCGCGGGTTCTTGTTGATCAGGCCGACCTGGATGTCCTCCGGGCTGACCAGCCCGGCGTCCGATTTCAGCATCCGATAGACCGTCATCCAGCCCTGCCCCATGATTTTCAGCACCATGATCGAAGCGGCGATCATGTAGGTCGCGAAGACGGGGTTCTCCAGCGTGAAGGCGGACATGAGCTTGGCTCCTTTTCGTGAAACGGGAAGTTTCTTGTAAATTCTTATACGCTGAAATTTTTCCCTGTCAACTTTCGAGAAACGCGATGTATCATGAAACCCATGAACCGACCCTACAAACTCAGGCGACGGGCGGACGCCCAGGCGGAGACGCGGCGCAAG
>QKHF01000049.1 GCA_003250135.1 Paracoccaceae bacterium
AGGACACGGCCGCGTCGCGATCCGTCTCCTCGCCCTCATGCTCGAAAACGGCCGGGATCAGCTGCTGGGCCTGCGGCTCCTGCTGAATGACCGAGACGAACTTGCTGTAGAACAGCGTCGCGACGTCGAAATCGCCGCCTGCGAACTGCTTGAGCAGGTTGGCGCCGATCTCGTGCGCATTGTCGTAGCCGACCTTCTTGACCGCGGAGAGATCGACGTGACTGACGAAATACTTCGCGTGAGTCCGCTTCAACTGCTCGCGGCCCTTCTTGCCGATGGTCAAGATCTTCACGGTCTTGCCCTCGGCGATCAGCCGGTCGGCGTGCTGCCGCGCCAGCTTGGCGATCGAAGAGTTGAAACCGCCGCAGAGACCGCGCTCGGCCGTCGCGACGATCAGCAGGTGAACCGCCTCAGACCCGGTCCCCGCCAAAAGCGTCGGCGCGGTCGGGCTGTTGTAGGAGGCGCGGGCGAGGTTGGCCAGCACCGTCTCCATGCGCTCTGCGTAGGGGCGCGCAGCTTCGGCGGCCTCCTGCGCGCGGCGCAGTTTCGCGGCGGCGACCATCTGCATCGCCTTGGTGATCTTGCGGGTCGATTTGACCGACTCGATCCGGTTTTTTAGGTCCTTGAGGCTCGGCATAGGCCTAGCGCTCCCTCAGTCGACTTCAGGCGAAAGCTCCGGCGAACGCGTCGAGCGCCGATTTCAGCGTGGCTTCATCCTCATCGCTCAACGCGCCGCTGGCGGTGATCGAGGAGAGGAGGCTCGTGTGCTTGCCGCGAAGTTCCGACAGCCAGGTTGACTCGAACCGCTGCACGTCCTTGGCGGGCACCTTGTCCAGATAGCCCTTCACGCCCGCATAGATGACGCAGACCTGCTCCGCCGTGGTCAGCGGCGAGTACTGGGGCTGCTTCAGCAGCTCCACCAGGCGCGCGCCGCGGTTAAGCAGCTTCTGCGTGGCGGCGTCGAGGTCCGAGCCGAACTGGGCGAAGGCGGCCATTTCGCGATACTGGGCCAGCTCCAGCTTGATGGTGCCGGCGACCTTCTTCATCGCCTTGGTCTGCGCGGCCGAGCCGACGCGGGAGACCGAGAGGCCGACGTTGATGGCCGGACGGATGCCCTGGTAGAACAACTCCGTCTCAAGGAAGATTTGGCCGTCGGTGATCGAGATCACGTTGGTCGGGATATAGGCCGACACGTCGCCCGCCTGGGTCTCGATGATCGGCAGCGCGGTCAGCGACCCGGCGCCGTGATCGTCGCTCAGCTTCGCCGAACGCTCCAGCAGGCGGGAGTGCAGGTAGAAGACGTCGCCCGGATAGGCCTCGCGTCCCGGCGGACGGCGCAGCAGCAGCGACATCTGGCGATAAGCGACGGCCTGCTTCGAAAGATCGTCGTAGATGATCAGCGCGTGGCTGCCGTTGTCGCGGAAGTACTCGGCCATGGCGCTGGCCGAATAGGGCGCGAGGAACTGCAGCGGCGCCGGGTCCGACGCGGTCGCGGCGACGACGATGGAGTATTCCAGCGCGCCGGTCTCCTCCAGCTTCTTCACCAGCTGGGCGACGGTGGACCGCTTCTGCCCGACCGCGACGTAGACGCAGTAGAGCTTCTTCGACTCGTCGTCGGTGTTGTTGACCGACTTCTGGTTCAGGATCGTGTCGAGCGCCACGGCGGTCTTGCCGGTCTGGCGGTCGCCGATGATCAGCTCGCGCTGGCCGCGCCCGATCGGCACCAGCGAGTCGATCGCCTTCAGGCCGGTCGACATCGGCTCATGCACCGATTTCCGCGGGATGATGCCCGGCGCCTTGACGTCGGCGCGAGAGCGCGCCTCGGCGTCGATCGGGCCCTTGCCGTCGATCGGGTTGCCCAGCGCGTCGACGACGCGGCCCAGCAGCGCCCGGCCCACCGGCACGTCCACGATGGAGTTGGTGCGCTTGACGGTGTCGCCTTCCTTGATGCCGCGGTCGTCGCCGAAGATGACGATGCCCACATTGTCGGCCTCAAGGTTCAGCGCCATGCCGCGCACGCCGCCCGGGAACTCGACCATCTCGCCCGCCTGGACGTTGTCGAGACCGTAGACGCGCGCGATGCCATCGCCGACCGACAGCACGCGGCCGATTTCGGCGACTTGCGCTTCCTGACCGAAGTTCTCGATCTGATCCTTGAGGATCGCGGAGATTTCCGCAGCCTGGATGCTCATCATCCGACCTCTTTCATAACGGTTTGCAAGCTGGCGAGCTTGGAGCGGATCGACGTGTCGATCATCCGGGAGCCCACTTTGACGACGAGACCGCCCAGAAGGCTCTCATCGACATTGACGGTGAGAGAGACGTCCTTGCCGACGGCGGCGCGGATTTTCTCCTTGAGGGCGTCGGTCTGCGCGTCCGAAAGCGGAACGGCGCTGGCGACCTCGGCGGCGATTTCGCCCCGCTCGGCGGCGAGAAGGGCGGTGAAGTCTCGGATCAGGCCCGGGGCGACGTAAAGCCGGCCCTTGGCGGCCATCAGGCCCAGCACGTTGCCGACAAGCCGCCCGAGGCCCATCTGGCCTGCGACGGCCGCGATGGCGCGGCCCTGTTCGCCGCGGCTGTAGATGGGGCTGGAGATCATGGCGCGCAGATCGTCGCTGGCGTCGAGCGCGTCGGAAAGGCTGGAAAGATCGCTCTCGACAGCGTCGAGCGCCCCCTGCTCTTTCGCCAGCTCGAACAACGCGGTGGCGTAGCGGCCGGATACTCCCGAAGCGATGGCGGCGTCGGTCAAAGTGCTCTCCCTGTCCGCGTTCCCAAACGCGCCGGGCGAGCGCCCGGCATGACGAGGGGCTGATGGCCCTTCTAACGGAGCCTCACCCTGAAGTCGCGGGTTTGCTAGCACAGCAAGTTGACCCTTGCAATAAGACCGACGCATCCGGGGCGGTGGGGCCAAATCGCTAAAACCCCCTGAAATAGAACGTTTTCTCTGATTTAGCGGGTTATTGGACCGAACGTCGCACGAGTGGCCGCGCAATTTTAATTCGCGCACTAAAGGAAACTTTGCGGGTCGACATCCAGCACGACGCGCACGCCGGAAGGAATTTTGACCGCCGCGCGCCAGGCTCGCGCAGCCTCCTGAACGCCCGCGCCCTTGGGGGCCTTGATCAGCAATCGGGCCCGGCTGAGGCCCCTAACACGGGCGATTGGCGCCTGAGCGGGCCCCAAAAGCTGGCAGCCCGCAGTCCGCAGAATTCCTCCGGCGCGGCCCAACTCGACCGCCGCCGCCCAGACGCGGCGCTCGTCGCGGCCCGAAACGACGACCCCGATCATGCGGCCATAAGGCGGCGCGCTAGCCGCGCGGCGGGCCTCGGCCTCGCGCTGGAAAAAAGCCTCCTCATCTCCTGAAATTATCGCCCGCATGACGGGATGATCGGGGGCCGCGGTCTGCAACATGGCCGCGCCGGGCCTGTCGGCGCGTCCCGCCCGGCCCGCCACCTGCCGCATCAGCTGGAAAGTGCGCTCGGCCGCGCGCAAATCCCCGCCCTGCAGGCCGAGATCGGCGTCCACCACGCCCACGAAGGTCAGCAATGGAAAATTGTGCCCTTTTGCGACGATCTGGGTGCCGATGACGATGTCCGCCTCGCCCGCCGCGATGGCGTCGATTCGCGCCTTCTGCTCGGCGGCGCTGGCGGCGAGATCGCTAGAGAGGATCGCCAGTCGCGCGTCCGGGAATCGCGCCGCCGCCTCCTCGGCCAGCCGCTCCACGCCCGGACCGCAGGCGGCCAGCTTGTCTTCGGCTCCGCAGGACGGGCATTTTTCCGGCGCGGGCTCTGTGTGTCCGCATTGATGGCACATCAGCTGACGGCGAAAGCGGTGCTCCACCAGCCAGGCGTCGCAATGCGGGCAACCGAAGCGATGCCCGCAGCCCCGGCAGATCGTCAGCGGCGCATAGCCCCGCCGATTCAGGAACAACAGCGCCTGCTCGCCCCGGCCAAGGCGCTCGGCCACGGCGTCGGCCATCGGGCGCGACAGCCACTGGCCGCGCTCCGGCGAAGAAACCCGCAAGTCTACCACCGATATCTCGGGCAAGGCTGCGCCGCCGAACCGCTCCGGCAGATCCAGGCGCGCATACTTCCCGGCGTCGGCGTTGGCCCAGCTCTCCAGCGAGGGGGTCGCGGACGCCAGCAGCGCGACGCCGCCTTCGATGGAGGCGCGCAGCACGGCCATGTCCCGCGCGTGATACCGCACCCCGTCCTCCTGCTTGTAGGAGGCGTCGTGCTCCTCATCGACAACGACCAATCCGAGATCGGCGAAGGGCAGGAACAGTGCCGAGCGTGCGCCGACCACCACCTGGGCGCCGCCATCCGCGACCGCTCGCCAGACGCGCCTCCGCTCCGCCCCGGTGATGGCGGAGTGCCATTCCGCGGGACGTGCGCCGAAGCGCTGCTCGACGCGCCTCAGGAACGACGCGGTCAGCGCGATCTCGGGCAGCAGGATCAGCGCCTGCCGCCCCTG
>QKHF01000070.1 GCA_003250135.1 Paracoccaceae bacterium
TCCCAATATATGGGGTCTTTCGTGATGGCGGACACGCTCGCCGCCGAACAGCTTGTCGCCCTGACGCTCGGGCTGCTGGCGACTGGCGCGGCGGCGGGGATTCTGGCCGGGCTTCTTGGCGTCGGCGGCGGCATCGTCATCGTGCCGGTGCTGTTCCAGTTGCTCGATTCGCTTGGCGTCTCGCCCGCCGTGTCGATGCATGTGGCGGTCGGCACCTCGCTGACCACGATCATCGCCACCTCGATCTCCTCGGCCCGCTCGCACCACAAGCGAGGCGCGATCGACATCGACCTGATGAAGTTCTGGGCGCCTTTCGTCTTCATCGGCGCGCTGACAGGCGGCGTCGCATCGCGCTACATCGAAGGCGGAAGCCTGAGCGCGATCTTCGGGGCGGTGGCACTGGTCGTTTCGATCAACATGGCCATCCCCAAGAAGATCGTTTTGTCGGAGGGGCTGCCCCGCTCGAAACTGGGCAATGGCCTGTTGGCCGGCGCTATCGGCATGTTTTCCTCGCTGATGGGCATCGGCGGCGGCACCCTGACCGTGCCCTCGCTCACCATGTTCTCGTATCCGGTGCATCGCGCGGTCGGCACCGCAGCCGCCTTCGGACTGGTGATCGCCGTTCCCGCAGCCCTTGGCTTCGTCTGGTCCGGCTGGGGCGCGCCGGGACGACCGCCCTACTCGCTTGGGTTTGTGAACGTCCCCGCGGCGGTGGTGATCTTCTCCACCTCGGTGTTCACCGCGCCCGTCGGCGCGCGCATCGCCCATTCGATCAACGCTCAGGCGCTGAAGATCGCCTTCGCGATCTTCCTCGCCATCGTCGCGATCCGGATGCTGGCCCGCGCCTTCGCCTGAGGCGTCAGGCCTTGTGGCCCTGAGTCCATGTTGAGCGCATGACGGGCAGGTCGCCAGCGACGCCGAAGCGGATCAGGTCGGCGCGTTTGCCGATCTCGATGACGCCGCGGTCGGCCAGCCCCGCTGCTTGCGCCGGCGCCGCCGTCACCGTGCGGAGGCCCGCCGCCATGTCGCCGCCCTCCAGCCCCATCCGGACCGCCGCCATCAACAGAGAGGACGGCGCGTAGTCCGAGCTGAGGATGTCCAATACCCCCTCCTCGGCCAGCTCCGACGCGGCGACATTGCCGGAATGCGACCCTCCCCTGAGCAAGTTGGGGGCGCCCATGATCACCGCGACCCCGGCCCTGTGGCTCGCGCGCGCGGCTTCCAGCGTGGTCGGGAACTCGGCCAGCCGCACGCCATGGCCGATCGAGGTTGCGACATCGCTCTCCGTCGTGTCGTCATGACTGGCCAGCGTCGCGCCGAGACGCTTGCCGACCTCCGCCGCCGCCGCTTCATGCACAGCGCCGACGCGCTTGCTCAGCGCCTTGAGCTCCTCGAAATAGGCGGCCATCTCCGGCCCGGTCATGCCGTGCTTGCCGGAGAGGTATTCCTCGTATTTCGAGATGTCGCGAAACTGCCGCTGGCCCGGCGTATGGTCCATCAGGCTGACGATGCCGATCCGGTCGCCCTCGTGGAACTCGGCCAACTCGTCCACCAGCGTCTCCGAGCAGATCTCGGCGCGCAGATGCAGGTAGTGGCTGATCCGCAGGTGCCCTGCCTCGCGCAGCGCGAGGATGTGGTCGGCGACATGCCGGGCGTATTTCTCGTACTTGCCCTTGCTGGCGGACGGGATCGAGCCGACACGGAGCGCGTCGAATACCGTGGTGACGCCGACGCTCGCCAGTTCCGCATCATGCGCCAGCACAGCGGCGTCCAGCGGCCATTTCACCCCGGGCCGTGGGGTCATGTGCCGCTCCAGATTGTCGGTGTGCAGTTCGATCAAGCCTGGCGCGAGATATTCGCCCGCACAATCGACCGCGCCCGACGGGACGGAGACGCCCTGGTCAATGGCGGCGATACGGCCGCCCCGGATCGTCACCGCCCCGCGGATCACCTCATTGCTCAGCACGAGCGTGGCGTTGGCCAGGACCGTCTCCGCAAGGTCTGAGACCGGAGCTTCGATGCTCGCTTCTTTCTGACCCAATTCCATTACACCACTCGCCCACGGGAAAACGCGCGCTTCCGGCCCGGACTGATCGCATTCAGGAACCGGGCGACCCCGTCCTCCAGAGACCCGTCATTCATCACCACGACCGCGCCCTCCGGCGTCTCGAACTTTGAGCGCGACAGCCGCGCCTCGATCTCCGCGCGCGACTCTCTCCCGCGGCGGGCCAGCCGCTCCGCCAGCACCGAGTTGGGCGCGGTCACCAGAACGACACGTAGGTTCGGGTAACGCGCCGCGATCCCGGGCAACGCCGCACGTGAGCCGTTGAACACCACATCGCGCCCGGACGCCAGCACATCGTCGATCTCCGCGAGCACGCCATAGCCCAGGCCATGCGCGCGCCAGTGAAAGGCGAACTCATCGCGCTCCAGTCGGCGCGCGAATTCGAAATCCGTGACGCCGTCGTAGTCCTCGCCGCCCGCCTCGGATGGCCGGGTGATGACCCGCCGCGCAAAATAGAGATCGGGTCGCGCCGCCCTGGCCGCATCCATCAGCGTATCCTTGCCAGCGCCCGAGGGACCGACGACCGCGATCAGCCGCCCCTCCCCGTCGCGCGGTCCGCGCCGCTGCGCTTCTCGTAAATCGTCTCTGGACTCAGTCATCGGGTCAATCACGCGGCCCTCGGCGCGGAAGGGTGAAAAGTGGCCGCGCCGCGCTTTCGCTTCCTCGTTTCGCGACAGCACTGTCTCACGATTCGGCCCGACAGCGAGGGCAAAGGTAAGGCGCATGCGCCTCGATCGAGAAATGCGGTTCTAGAGAACGGATCTGGAAGGAAATGGTGGGCGGTACTGGGCTCGAACCAGTGACCCCAGCGATGTGAACACTGTGCTCTACCAACTGAGCTAACCGCCCGCGCGGCCGGATATAGATAGGATCGCGGGGCGGAGCAAGCGGTTTCGCAGCAAGTTTCGCGGGGTTCGATCCGTCTGGCGGTCGAGGCGCAAATGCCGTAAGGGTGCGCCCGCCGCGGCGAATGCCGCCGACATGCGCTATATATGACGACAAGAGACCGAGACACGCCGATGACGATGACCCGACAGAAATGGGAAGGCGGCGCCTGCCTGATCGCCTTCATCGCCTGCATTCCGCTGGCGAACTGGATGATCGGCAATGTGGGAACGTTCTGCGTGCCCGACGGCCCCTGCCTGATCCCGGTCGCCCCCGGGCTGGACGCGCCCAGCGGCGTGCTGATGATCGGCCTCGCGCTGGTGCTGAGGGATCTGGTGCAGCGCCGGCTCGGCAAGGCCTGGGCGCTGGGCGCCATCGTCGCCGGCGCCGCGCTCTCGGCCATTGTCGCGCCGCCGGCGCTTGTGGTGGCTTCGGCCGCTGCGTTCCTGCTGTCCGAGCTGGCGGATTTCGCGGTCTACACGCCGCTGCAGGCCAAGCGGCTGATCCTTGCGGTCGTCGCCTCCAGCGCCGTGGGCCTGGTGATCGACAGCGTGGTCTTCCTCTACCTCGCCTTCGGGTCGCTGGACTATCTGGCGGGACAGGTGGTCGGCAAGGCGCTGATGGTGGTGATCGCCATCCCTTTCATCTGGTGGCTGCGCGAGCGGGACAGGAAGCTGGGCATGGCCCCGGCCTGAGCGCCCCTTTCACGTCACCGAACGCCAGAAATCGGGGTCGTCGTACTCCGTGGGATCGTCGACCCCCGCCAGGTGCAACGCCTCGCGCCGCTCGACGCAAGTGCCGCAGCGCCCGCAATGGCGCGCGCCGCCCTTGTAGCAGCTCCAGGTCTTCTCGAACGGCACGCGCAGTTCGCCGCCCAGCCGGGCGATGTCGGCCTTCGACCAGTCGATGAAGGGCGTGAAGAGATCGACCTCCCACATCCCTTCCAGCGCGCAATTCTGCATCGCCCGGAACGCAATGACGAATTCGGGCCGGCAATCGGGGTAGATGAAATGGTCGCCGGCATGCATGGCGGCGGCGACCGCCTCCGCTCCCTCGCCCGCCGCAACGCCAAAGGCGACAGCCAGCATGATGGCGTTGCGGTTGGGGACCACGGTGATCCGCATGGTCTCCTCGGCATAATGCCCGTCCGGCACCTCCACGTCGTCGGTCAGGGCCGAGCCGGTCAGGAACCGCGCCACGCCGGAGATGTCGACGATATCGTGCGGCACGCCCAGATCGGCGGCGGTCATCGCCGCGTAGGCCAATTCCTTCTTGTGGCGCTGCCCATAGTCGAACGAGAGGAGCCGGGTCAGACGCCGCTCCTTCGCCGCCAGATAAGCCAGCGTGACGGAGTCCATGCCGCCCGAACACACCACCAGCGTCTTGGCGCCCGTCCCCATCAGCGCACCATCGCGTTCAGGAGATCGGGCAACTCGGCGAAGCCATGGAACACTGCTTCCGGCGCCAGCGACTCCATCGGCT
>QKHF01000264.1 GCA_003250135.1 Paracoccaceae bacterium
GTGGTCAACTACGCCAACCCGGACATGGTGGGCCACACCGGCGACCTGAAGGCCGCGATCAAGGCGTGCGAGACGGTGGACCAGGGCCTCGGCCGGGCGCTGGCGGCGCTGGACGAGGTGGGCGGCGCGATCATCGTCACTGCCGACCACGGCAATTGCGAGATGATGGCCGACCCCGAGACCGGCGGCCCGCACACGGCGCACACCACCCTGCCGGTCCCGGTGATCGTCTATGACGGGCGGCGGGCGAACCGGCCGACCGCCTTGCGCAAAGATGGACGGCTGGCCGATCTCGCCCCCACCGTGCTGGCGCTGATGGGCCTGCCGCAGCCGCCGGAGATGACTGGCGTCTCGCTGCTCTCCGCGGACAAGGCCTGAGACCGCGATGCGCCGCGCCCTTCCCCTGCTCGCGGCGCTGAGCGGCGCAATCGCCGCCACCGGCGCGCTGGCGACAGAGGCGCCGCAAGACCGGGTGGAGGCGCTGTCGCGAGAGGCCGCGCGGATCGCGGCCGACCTCAAGTCGGGCGCGCAGGAGGCGAACCAGGTGGAGCGCGACCTCGCCGCGCTGACCGGCGAACTGGCGGAACTTGCGGAGCGAGAGGCAGCGGCGCGCGCCGAACTGGCGACGAAGCGCGCGCGCCTGCGCAGGCTTCTGGCCGCCTTCGCGTCGCTTTCGCGCGCCCCGGAGCCGGCGATCCTCGCCCATCCCGACGCGCCGCTGGCCGCCGCGCGCGCCGCAACTCTGCTGGAGCGCATCGGTCCGGCGCTGATCGAGGAGGCCCGGGGCGTCGAGGCGGCGGTTCGCGACATCGCCGAATTGCGCGCCGGCAGACAGGCGGCGCAGGGGCGGCTGGAGGACTCGGCGGCCGAACTCGCCGCCCTCAGGGCCGAACTGGACGCCGCCCTGACCCTGAAGCGGGAAGAACTGAACACAGCCCGCGCGGGCGCGGCTGCTGCGCTGGAGGCCGAGGCCTTGGCCCGCGCCCTGAAGGCGGCCGAGAACCTAGAGAAGGCGCTGGACCGGGCCGCGGCCCCGCCCCCTGCGCCGCGCGATCCTTTCGCGCGCGAGGCGCGTTGACCGCGCCGCTCAGCCCCGCGATTGTCAGCGCCGGCTTTGGCGGCGCCCCCCCGGGCGCCCGCGCCGGAGCGCCGCGACGGGGCCTCTGGCTGCGTGGCGCTGCGCATGGCGCCGTGCTCGCCCCATGGTCCGGCGAGATTCTCTACACCGGCCCCTTTCGCCGGCTCAGAAATGTGATCATTCTGGAGCCGGAAAAGGGTTATCAAATCGTTCTGGGCGGGTTGGCGATAACGTCCCGCGCGGCGGGAGACGAGGTGCGAGCAGGGGATGTGATCGGCCGTCTCGACGGACCTTCGGCGCAGACCGAGGAGTTCCTGATCGAGATGACGGCGCGAGCGGGCGATGCGGCGGAGATCGACGCCGGACCGGACGCGGCCGATCAGATGCTCTATATGGAAGTCAGAGAGAACGGGACGCCGACGGACCCAGCACCGTGGCTCCGGTCCAATGAGAAGGTGAGCGGTCTATGAATAAGGTTTTTCTTGCGGTCGCCGGCGGCGCGCTTTCAGGCGCGATCGCGACGGCTTGGGTCACGTCGCCCCTGTCGGCGCAAGAAGCGAACGAACGGTCGACATATGAACAGCTTGACCTTTTCGGCGACATCTTCGAGCGCGTGCGGTCGGCCTATGTCGAGGAGGTCGACGAGCGCGACCTGATCGAGGCGGCGATCAACGGCATGCTGGCCTCGCTCGACCCCCATTCCAGCTACCTGCCGCCCGAGGGCTTCGAGGACATGCGCGTGCAGACCCGGGGCGAGTTCGGCGGACTCGGCATCGAGGTCACGATGGAGGAGGGCTTCGTCAAGGTCGTCGCCCCGATCGACGACACCCCCGCGGCCCGGGCCGGGCTGAAGGCGAATGATTTCATCACCCATATCGACGATGAGGCCGTGCTGGGCCTGACCCTCTCGGAAGCGGTCGACCGCATGCGCGGTCTCGTCGGCACCGATATCACCATCACCATCCTGCGCGAGGGCGAGGCGGAGCCCTTCGACGTCACGCTCAAGCGCGAAACCATCAAGATCCGCGCGGTCCGCACCCGGCTGGAAGGCGATGTGGGCGTGCTCCGCATCACCAGCTTCACCGAGCAGACCTATGAAAATCTGGCCGACGGCATCGTCAAGCTGGAGGAGGAAGCCGGCGGCGCAGACAACATCAAGGGCTATGTCATCGACCTCAGGAACAATCCGGGAGGGTTGCTGAATCAGGCCATCGCCGTGTCCGACGCGTTCCTCGAGAAGGGGGAAATCGTCTCCACCCGCGGCCGCGACCCGCGCGATTCAGAGCGCCACAACGCCAAGGCGGGCGATCTGAGCGGCGGCAAGCCGCTGGTGGTTCTGATCAACGAGGGGTCGGCCTCCGCCTCCGAGATCGTCGCCGGGGCGCTGCAGGATCACCGCCGGGCGATCATCGTCGGCGCGAAGAGCTTCGGCAAAGGGTCGGTCCAGACCATCATGCCGCTTTCCAGCGAGGGCGCGATCCGGCTGACCACGTCGCGCTACTACACGCCATCGGGGCGCTCCATCCAGGCGCTCGGCATCGAGCCGGACATCCTGGTCGAACAGCAGCAGATCGTGGCCGAGGACGAGGACGAAGACGCGGCGCGCCGCCGCCGGTCCGAGGCCGATCTGCGCGGCAGCCTGGAGAACACGCTCAGCGAGGATGAGCGCAAGATGCTGGAGGATGAGCGCGCGCGCCATGAGGCGACCCAGAAACTGCGCTCAGAGGATCTGCAGCTCGCCTATGCGCTTGACCTGCTGACGGGCCTCGCGGTCTACGGCGCCGCCGGAAACTAGGGCGCGCCTGCCACGACCTTGGGGCGGCGCGCCTGCGCCGCCCGCATGCTTTCGAAGGGCGGGACCGATGAGCCGAAAGCCGACAAAGGTTGAGATTTCCAAGCTGCCCTACCGGCGCAATGTCGGCGTCGCCCTGATCAATCCTGCAGGACGGGTCTTCGCGGCGCAGCGCCTCGACAACCCCGAACCCGCGTGGCAGATGCCGCAGGGCGGGCTCGACAAGGGCGAGGACCTGCTGGACGCGGCGCTGCGCGAACTGGAGGAGGAGACCTCTGTCCGCGCTTCGAAGGTCTCGCTGCTGCGCGAACACCCCGGCTGGATCGACTATGACCTGCCCGCCGACCTGATCGGCAAACTCTGGAAGGGGCGCTATCGCGGCCAGACGCAGAAATGGTTCGCGATGCGCTTCGAGGGCGACGATTCCGACATCAACATCGAGACGGAGCACCCGGAATTCCGCTGTTGGGCCTGGATGCCGGCGGACGAGCTGATCGACAAGATCGTACCGTTCAAGCGTCCGGTGTACTCCGAGGTTTTCCGCGAGTTCCGCGATCTCTTGAGGTGAACAGAGAGCCGTCGCCAAGGTGCGGGAATACTGAAAATTCGCATGCTGGTTTTGCGGGATTTCATGCGCCGTTAACGTGCGTCCGCCTTGATCGCGCCTACCGTCGTTCCCAGATTCCTTCCACGCTCACGGAACGGTGAGCCTCATCACAACCGACGCTCTGGGCGCTGCGCCCGGGATTCCCGGCCTTCCGGGAATGCAGAGTCTTTTTGACCCAAGGGGGGAAGCATGGCCAATCCGAAGACCACAACGATCAAACTCGACATCGCCGACTACGCGACGCTGAAGAAGGACGCGGAGAAGACGTTTCAGGAGAATGCGACGTCAGCCGAGACCGTGATGAAGAACTGGTCGACCGCGGCCGAGAGCTTCAAGGCGCAGGCGAAAAACGCCGAGACCGTCGTGAAGCGCTATCAGAAATCCGTCGATGCGCAGAAGAAATACGCCGACGACTGGACCTCCATCGCCAAGGGCATCATCAAGCTGCAGGAGAACTTCAAGGCCGCCGAGAAAAAGGGCGACGAGAAGAAGATGGAGAAAATCAAGAAGGACGCCGAGCGGCTGGACGCCAAGGCCAAGAAGATCGAACAGGAAGTGCAAAAGCGCATCCCGGTCATCAACGCGGCGATGAAGAAGGCCGCCACCCAGGTTCAGACCAGCGTCAAGGGCGCGGTCGATCCGCTGCAGAAGGAAGCCGCCTGAACCGGGCGCCGGGCGAGTCCCGATTACGCAAAAAGTTCGCGCGGCCGGCGCATCCGCCGACCGCGCGTTTTCAAATCCTGTAGGCGCGGGTGTCTAGAGACCCAGGATATGCGCCAGACCACGGAAATCGTTCAGCCGCTGCGCCGCCGGGGTGTAGCGGTCGGTGCCCTTGGCCTCGGCCAGCGCCTCTTCCGCCTCGGCGATCTTGGCGTCGAGGAACTCTCGGGTCAGAGCGGAGCGCTCCACCGCCTCCTCGGCCAGAATCGAGGCCGAGTTCTCCGAGATCTCCGCGAAACCGCCGGTGACCACGTATTCTTCGGTTCCGCCGGCAGCCGTCTCCACCTTCACCACGCCGGGACGCAGCGTCGTCAGGAACGGGGCGTGATCGGGCATCGCGCCCAGATCCCCCTCCATGCCGGGGATGACAACCATCTTGGCCTCGGCGCTGGCGAGCTTCTTCTCGGGGCTCACCAGCTCGAACGTGATCGCATCGGCCATCGTTTCGCCTTCCTGTCTGCGGCCTTACGCGGCCTCGGCGGCCATACGCTCGGCCTTGGCGATCGCCTCGTCGATGTCGCCGACCATGTAGAAGGCGGCCTCCGGAAGGTGATCGAACTCGCCCGCGACCAGACGCTTGAAGCCGTCGATGGTCTTCTCCAGCGGCACCTGCACGCCGTCCGAGCCGGTGAAGACCTTGGCGACGTCGAAGGGCTGGGAGAGGAAACGCTGGATCTTGCGCGCGCGGGCCACGGTCAGCTTGTCGTCCTCCGACAGCTCGTCCATGCCGAGGATCGCGATGATGTCCTGCAGCGACTTGTAGCGCTGCAGCGTGCCCTGCACGTCGCGCGCGACCTGATAGTGCTCCTCACCGACGACCGCCGGATCGAGGATGCGCGACGAGGAGTCGAGCGGATCGACCGCCGGATAGATGCCCAGCTCGGCGATCTGGCGCGAAAGCACGGTGGTCGCGTCGAGGTGGGCGAAGGTGGTGGCCGGCGCCGGGTCGGTCAAGTCGTCCGCAGGCACGTAGACCGCCTGGATCGAGGTGATCGAGCCCGCCTTGGTCGAGGTGATCCGCTCCTGCATCGCGCCCATGTCGGTGGCCAGCGTCGGCTGATAGCCCACCGCCGAGGGGATGCGGCCGAGAAGCGCCGACACCTCGGAGCCCGCCTGGGTGAAGCGGAAGATGTTGTCGACGAAGAACAGCACGTCGGTGCCGGACTGGTCGCGGAACTGCTC
>QKHF01000080.1 GCA_003250135.1 Paracoccaceae bacterium
GCCTCGTCGACCTGGTGGTCCAGCGCGACCGGCGCGCCGGGCAGGTAGTCGAACAGCGTCGCCATCTCCTCATGGAAGAACGGCGCCCAATGCTCCATGCCCTGATGCTTGCGGCCCTCGGTGACGGCCTCGTAGAGCGGGTCGTCCAGCCCCGCTGCGCCGAACTCATGGCGATAGGTGCGGCGGAACCGCTCGATCGAGGCCGGATCGAGGATCACTTCCGACGCCGGCGCAAGCTCCACCCGCTTGATCTTCTTGATCGTGCGCTGGGTTTCCGCCTCGAACAGGCGCGCGCCGTCCAGCACGTCGCCGAACAGGTCCAGCCGCACCGGGTGCTCCCAGCCCGCCGGGAAGATGTCGACAATGCCGCCCCGCACGGCAAAGTCGCCATGCTCAGTCACCGTGGCGGAGCGCATGTAACCCATGCGCGACAGAAATGCGGTCAGCGCGTCCATGTCGATCTGGTGATCGACGTGGGCGACGAAGCTGGACCCGGCCACAAGCTCCGGCGACGGCGTTTTCTGCGTCGCAGCGTTCACCGTGGTCAGGATCACAGATTGCGCGTCGAACCCGCCCGCCAGCGCCGCCAGGGTCGCCATGCGCGCCGCCGCGATCTCCGGGTTGGGAGAGATGCGGTCATAAGGCAGGCAGTCCCAGGCGGGGAATTGCAGCACCGGCAGGCCCGGCGCGAAGACGCCGAGCGCCTCTTCCATCGCCGCGGCCCGCGCATCGTCCCGCGCGACGAAGATCACCGGCCCCTGCGCACGCGCGACGAGGTCCGCGACCAACTTTGCGTCAAAGCCCTCGGGCGCGCCGCCGACCGTGACGAGGTCGGGCGCGAGCGGCTTCGGATTTCCGGGGGTCGGGGACATGGCGCGCGAAGTAATCGGTTCGGCGCTCGGCTGCAAGGCGGGACGAAGTTGGGCGACTCTTATCCGCCCATGCGCCAGAAGATCTCGCCTTTGTTGAGCCAGATGCTGTAAGTCGCCGCCGCGCCAATGCTGATCACGCCAAGGGCCTGTTTGACTCGGCGAACAAAGGCGATCTCTCGCAGCAACGCCTCATCGGTGAGCGCGGCTTTCGCGAGCCGAAGCGCGACCCGCCCGCGCCAGAAGGCGAACCCGAGCATCGGCAGGGCGATGAACAGAAAACCCTGCGCGATCTCGTTGCCGCGCAAAACGCCCAATGTAAGGATCGCGCCCAGAACGAAAGCCTGCAAAGTCCAGTGAAACAGCGGAGGGTTCTCTGACATTCGCTCCGTCCTGGCGATGCTGCGTCGCGCCAGCGTAGCCGCCAGAGACAGTTCCTCCTCGGAAGACTTCGCTCGCTTGATGGCCCAGACAGAGACACCGAACGTCCAGTTTGTGATCAGCGACCAAAACAGCGCCAGGAAGACCCAATACCAGACGTTCAGAAATGTAATCGTGTCGATCATGCGACGCCTATGCGCTTTCGCCCAACCTGCCCCCATTACCGAATACGGCGAAGCAGGGAAAGGCAGGTTGCGCGCCTGACATTGCCCATCGTCGCCAAACATGGCATCAGCCGAAGGGATTGACAGGAGTCGCCGATGACGAACGCCCCGCACGCGCCCTTTCCCTACGCTCGTCCGCGCCGGTTGCGCCGCACCGGCTGGATGCGGGACATGGTGCGCGAATCGCGGGTCGGGCCGCAGGATCTGATCTGGCCGCTCTTCGTCCTGGATGGCGAGGACCGGACAGAGGAGGTGTCCTCGATGCCCGGCGTGCAGCGGCTCAGCATCGACAGGGCGGTGGAGGCTGTCGCCGAGGCGGCGGAGCTTGGAATTCCCTGCGTCGCGCTCTTCCCCTACACCGACCCGGCGGTGAAGACCGAGGACTGCGAGGAGGCGTGGAACCCGGAGAACCTCGTGTGCCGCGCCACCAGGGCGATCAAGGCGCAGGTCCCGAATATCGGCGTCCTTCTGGACGTGGCGCTGGACCCCTATAACGCGCTGGGTCAGGACGGGATCGTCCGCGATGGCGAGATCGTCAACGACGAGACGCTGATCGCGCTGGAGAAACAGGCGCTCTGCCAGGCCGAGGCCGGCGCGGATATCCTCGGGCCGTCAGATATGATGGACGGGCGGGTCGGCGTTATCCGTCGGGCGCTGGAGGAGAACGAGTTTTCCGATGTCGCGATCATGTCCTACGCCGCGAAATACGCCTCCGTCTTCTACGGCCCGTTCCGCGACGCGGTCGGCGCTTCGGGCGCGCTGCAGGGCGATAAGAAGACCTACCAGATGGACCCGGGCAACACCGACGAGGCGCTGAAGGAAGTCGCCATCGACATCGCCGAGGGCGCCGACATGGTCATGGTCAAGCCCGGCCTGCCCTATCTCGACGTCTGCCGCCGCGTGAAAGACGAATTCGGCGTTCCGACCTTCGCCTATCAGGTCTCGGGCGAATACGCGATGATCGAGGCGGCCGCGCGGAACGGCTGGATCGACGGCGAAGGCGCGATGTGGGAAAGCCTGCTCGCCTTCAAGCGCGCCGGATGCGACGGAATCCTCACCTATCATGCGATCAAAGCCGCGAAGGCGCTGAAGCAGGGCTGAGCGCCGCTGGTTTCAGCCCGCTCCTCCGCCCATTCGCTTCGCTCGCGCGAATTTCGATCTAGGTTCTTCCTCATCCGAACCCCTACGGAGGCGTCGATGCGCAGGTTTGCTTCGTCATTAATTTTGTTGTGTGCGCTCGCGCTCGGCCACGGCGCCGAGGGGCGCGTTTTCGACACCTCCGCCGGCAAGGTGGATGTGAACCGAGTCGCAGGACCGTTCGAGCACCCGTGGTCGGTGACGTTTCTCAATGGCCCCGACGGTTGGGCCAGAGAGATGCTGGTGACGGAGCGGCTAGGCCGCCTGTGGTTGGTGCGCCGAGACGGAGCGAAAGCCGAGCTGTCCGGCGCGCCTTCTGTGCTCGCCAGCGGACAAGGCGGGTTGCTGGATGTGGTGGCGGCAAGGGATTTCGCGACCAGTGGAATCGTTTTCCTCTCATACTCAGAGCCCGCGGATGGCGGCGCCCGCACGGCGGTGGCGCGGGCCCGGCTGGACCGCGACGCCGGCGCGCTTCGCGACCTTCAGGTGATCTTCCGCATGTCGCCAGTCGTGAACAGCAAGCACCACTTCGGGTCGCGCGTCGTTGAGGCGGAAGACGGCTCGCTGTTCGTCACCCTTGGCGAACGCGGCCAGCGCGATCAGGCTCAGGAGCTTTCATCGCATCTGGGAAAAGTGGTCCGCATCATGCCGGACGGCTCGGTTCCCGCAGGCAACCCTTTCATCGGACAGGACAATGCGCTGCCGGAAATCTGGTCCTACGGACATCGCAATCCACAGGGCGCGGCGATGGGGCCGGACGGGACGCTTTGGACCGTCGAGCACGGCGCGCGTGGCGGCGACGAGATCAACCACCCGGAGCCGGGAAAGAATTACGGCTGGCCGGTGATCTCCTACGGCACGCACTACACGTTTCTGCCCATCGGCGAAGGCACGGAAAAGAAGGGCATGGAGCAGCCGGTCCATTACTGGGACCCCTCCATCGCGCCGTCCGGCCTGACTGTCTATCAGGGAGACCTATTCCCCGATTGGCGCGGCGACCTTTTGGTCGGGGCGCTTAAGTTTCAGCTCATCGCCCGCCTTGACCTGGAGGACGGCAAGGTGATCGGTGAGGAGAGGCTGTTCGAGGGCGAATTCGGCCGTATCCGCGACGTGCGTAGCGGTCCGGAGGGCGCGATCTGGTTCCTGACGGATGAGGACGAAGGCGCGCTCTATCGCATGGCGCCGGCCGGACGCTAGCTGAGGTCGATGGCGTATTCTCTCAGCAACTCGATCGGGCAGATCTCCAGCGCCGCCTTGTGGGTGGAGGTCAGGCGGACGCTTGGCGCCATGTCGAAGGCGTAAGCCTCCATCCAGCGGGCGGCGCACAGGCACCAGCGGTCGCCCGCCTTCAGGCCGGGAAACCCGAACTCCGGACGCGGAGTCGACAGATCGTTCCCACGCGCCTTGGAGAAGGCCAGAAACTTCTCCGTCACCTCGACGCAGACCGTGTGAGAGCCGACATCCGCGGGCGAGGTGTCGCAGCATCCATTGCGGAAGAACCCGGTCATCGGCGACAGGGAGCACGGCTCCAGAGGTTCGCCGAAGACGTTTTCGGACTGGGCGATTTCGATTTCCTGCATCCGTTGTTCCCTATCTAAGACTCGCCCTTATTCCGCCGTTATCATACGCTTCCGTCACATCGAAGAAACCGGCGTCGGCGCGCGAATTCGAATCGCGCGGCGACAGTCGGGCATGGCTTGGGAGTTTCACCATGTTGAGCAGGCGCAATCTTCTCCTCACTTCGCTGGTCGGCGCGCTGGGCGCGGCCGCTCGCTGTCGCGACGTCTCCGTTTCCCGCGGCTGCGGCCGACCGGGACGTGATCGAAGCCAAGGTCTCCCTGGCGTTCCGCGAGCTTTACGATTCGGTTCCGGGCTCGCGTGAGCTGGCGGGCAAGGCCAAGGGCGTGCTGATGATGCCGGACGTCACCAAGGGCGGCTTCATCGTCGGCGGCTCCTATGGCGAGGGCGCGCTCAAGATCAACGGCCAGACGGCGGACTACTACTCCGTCGCCGCGGCGTCCCTCGGTCTGCAGGCCGGGCTTCAGACCTCCAAGCACGCGGTCTTTTTCCTGACGGATGAAGCGCTGAAGGGCTTTCAGACCAAGGACGGCTGGGAAGTCGGCGCC
>QKHF01000184.1 GCA_003250135.1 Paracoccaceae bacterium
ATCGCGGGGCTGCTATGGGGACGGTGCTGGATCTATTACACGCCGCATAAAATGCGCCTGCGGATGCCGCTGCTGCTGGGCTTCGCGCTGGTGGCTCTCTTCATCTGGTTCGCCGAGAACATCGGCACATTCGCCGGCGCCTGGGTTTATCCGCACCAGTTCGAGGGCTGGCGCATCGTGCCGATCGAAAAATTCGGCTCGTGGTATCTCCTCATGCTGATCAGCTTCACGCTAGTCGCCGCGATCCATAGCCCTGCCGAGGAGCCCGCGCGGGAGAAGGCGGATACGCCGCAGGCGGCTCCCGCCAGTTGACAGCAGGGTCGCGCGCGGAAAGCCTGCCTATATGAGCAAAGCCGCGACATTCTCCGAACGCATCACGCGCGCTTCGCGCGCCTTCGACCCGGCCAAGGGTCAGGCCGCGGCGGCGCAGATCGCGGCCGAGGGGCTGGCGGAGGCCACGAGCGACTCGCCGCTGGCTGCGGTGCTGACGGGCGCTGCGGGCTCCTCAACCTATCTCGCCGGGCTGATGGAGAAGGAGACTCGCTGGGCCGCTGAGGCGCTCTCAGGCGCGCCGGAGACAGCGTTCACCGAGATCCTGGCCGAGATGCGCGCGGCGGAGGCTGGCGAGGCGCGCGCGCTCGACCCGGTGCTGCGGCGAGCCAAGCGGCGCGGGGCGCTGTTGATCGGGTTGGCGGACCTTGGCGGCGTCTGGGATTTCGAGGCGGTGACCGACCGGATCTCGCCGACACGGCGATGGAGGTCGCATCGCGCGTTCATATCCGCGCCCAGCGCGATGCGGACCGGCTGCCGCCCTCGAACGGCGGGACGGAGGATGCGGGCTATGTGCTGATCGCCATGGGCAAGCATGGCGCGCGGGAATTGAACTATTCCTCGGACATCGACGTGATCCCGCTCTTCGATGAGACGCAGTGGGACCCGTCCGACTACGCCTACGCGAAATCCGGGTTGGTGCGGGCGACGCGCGGGCTGGTCAAAGCGCTTTCAGAGAACACGGCGGACGGCTACGTGTTTCGCACCGACCTGCGCCTGCGCCCCGATCCCGGTTCGACGCCCATCTGCATGGCGATGGAATCGGCCGAGCGCTATTACGAGGTCTTTGGTCGGACCTGGGAGCGCTCCGCCTATATCAAGGCGCGCGCAGCCGCCTGTGACCGGGCGGCGGGCGAGGCGTTTCTGGAGCGCCTTCAGCCCTTCGTCTGGCGGCGGCATCTGGACTTCGCAATGGTCGAGGACGCCATGCGGATGCGCAAGGCGATCCGCAAGCACAAGGGCCATGGCGGGATGGACGTGCCGGGCCACGACATCAAGATCGGGTCGGGCGGCATTCGCGAGATAGAGTTCCTCGCCCAGACCCAGCAGCTGATCCTCGGTGGGCGCGAACCTAGCCTCCGTGATCCCACGACGCGCGGGGCGCTGAGGGCGCTGACCGAGGGCGGATGGATCGACGAGGACCTGCGCGCGACTCTGGATGCCGCCTATGTCGCGCATCGCGAACTGGAACACCGTATCCAAATGCTGGAAGACGCGCAGACGCATATCGTGCCGTCATCCGCGGAAGGGCTGGAGCGCGTCGCCGCGCTGGGCGGCTGGCCGGACGTCAAGACCTTCATCGCCGAGGTGGGCGCGCGGATGGAGGAAGTGCACGCCCGCGCCGACGCGTTCTACGCGCAGACCGGACCGGGCGGGGGCGGGGACAAGGACGTCTCCCGCTCGGAACTGGAGGAGTACGGGTTCGAGGACCCGGAACGCGCCAAGGCGGCGCTGGAGCGATGGCGGTCGGGTGCGATAACGGCCACTCGGTCGGAACGCTCGCGCGACCGGCTGAATCGGCTGGCGCCGCAGATCTTCACCAAGATCGGCACGTTCATCAATCCGGATGAAACTCTGCTGCAATTCGACCGGTTCCTGTCCGGCCTGCCCGCGGGGGTGCAGCTGTTTGCGCTGTTCGAGGCGAATCCGCATCTTCTGAACCTGACCATCGAGGTCTGCGCCGCCGCCCCGCACCTCGCCGAATACCTGTCGCAGAACCCGGGCGTGTTCGAGGCGGTTCTGACCACCGATTTCTTCTCTCCGCCGCCGCCCATGCTGGCGCTGGAGGCGGAATTGTCCGCCTCGCTTGAGGAGGAGGATCAGGATTACGAGCGCCAGCTGGACGCCATTCGGCGCTGGGCCAAGGAGCGGCGCTTTCAGGTCGGCGTACAGGTGCTGCGCGGCCATCTGGATGCGACCGAGGCGGGGCACGCCTATTCCGACATCGCCGAGGCGGCGTTGCGCGTTTTGCATCCGCTTGTAGAGCGTGACTTTACGGCTCGGCATGGCCGGCCGCCGGGGCGGGGCGCGGCGGTGCTGGCGTTGGGGCGCCTTGGCGGTCGCGAGATGACCTCGACCTCCGATCTCGACCTGATCATCGTCTATGATGCGGCGGGCGTGGAGGGGTCGGACGGGAAACGCCCGCTCAGTTCCGTGCCCTATTACGCGCGGTTCACGCAGGCGCTGATCTCGGCTGTGACCGCTCCGACCGCCGAAGGGCGGCTCTACGAGGTGGACATGCGGCTTCGGCCCTCGGGCCGCTCCGGTCCGGTGGCGACCGCGCTCGACGCATTCCGGCGTTATCAGGCGGAACAGGCCTGGACCTGGGAGCACATGGCCCTTAGCCGCGCGCGCACGGTCGCCGGGCCGCGCGAATTGTGCGAGGACGTTGAGCGGGTGGTGCGCGAGGTTCTGTCCGCGCCGCGCGACGAGGCGGAGGTGCTGAAGGACGCGCTGGAGATGCGCAATCGGATCGACGAGGCGAAGGCCTCGCTTCTGAAGGACCAGTGGGCGCTGAAGCATGTCCGGGGCGGGCTGGTCGATATCGAGTTCATCGCCCAGGCCGGGGCGCTGGTGAAGGGATTGAGCGCGCCCACCGACACCGTTGGCAAGCTGAGGAAGCTGGGTGAGATCGGCTGGCTGAGCGCGCAGGACGCCGAGGACCTAAGCGCGGCCTTTCTGCTGCAGGCGACGACCCAGCAGACCGCGCGCGTGGCGACAGGGGACATGATCGACCCTGAAGCGGCCAGTCCCGGATTGCGCAAGACTTTGACCGAAGCGACGGGGTCGAAGGATTTCGCCGACCTCATTGGGCGGCTGGCGGCGGCGCAGGAACTGGTCAGGGATCGTTTCAGCGCCATCATTGGCGGAAACGCGTAAAGGATCGCCCCGTGGCTCTGCCCATCGTCCATCATCCGCATTACGTCGCGCCGCTGAAGCCCGACCATCGCTTTCCGATGTCGAAATACGGCTATCTGAGGGATGCGCTGATAGCTCGGGGCCTGATCGCCGACGGCGGCTGGGTTTCGCCCGACCTGATCTCGGCGGAGACTCTGACTCGCGTGCATGACGCCGGTTACGTGGAGCGGGTCTTCACGCTCAGCCTGTCGGAGGAGGAGCAGCGCCGGATCGGCTTGCCGCGCACGGAGCGGGTGGTGCGCCGCGCCCGGCTCGCCTCGGCGGGCACGGTGCTGGCGGCGCGGCTGGCGCTTCAGCACGGGATCGCCTGCAACGGCGCTGGCGGCTCGCACCACGCCGGGCCGGAGGGCGGCGCCGGGTTCTGCACGTTCAACGACGTGGCGGTGGCGATCAAAGCGCTTTTGGACGAGGGCGCGATCCGCCGCGCCTTAGTGATCGACGCCGATGTGCATCAGGGCGACGGGACCGCGAAGATCTTCGCGAACGACCCTGCGGTCTTCACGCTGTCGATCCATGCGGAGAAGAACTACCCGGTGCGCAAGCCCGCCTCGGACCTCGACATCGCCTTGCCGGACGGGGTGGAGGATGTGGACTACATGCTCGCGCTCAAAGCGGGGCTGCGACAGGCGTTTCAGGCGGGTCCCTTCGATCTCGCGTTCTACAATGCGGGCGTCGATCCGCACCGCGACGACCGTTTGGGGCGGTTGGCGCTTTCCGACGCCGGGCTGAGAGAGCGGGACCGGCTGGCGCTCACCGCCTGCCGCGCGCGTGGCGTGCCGGTGGTTGGCGTCATCGGCGGCGGCTATGGCGACGACAAGGTCGCCGTGGCCGAGCGCCATGTGATCCTGTTCGAGGAAGCCGCGCGACTCAGCGTCTGATCTGCTATGGATGCCCCCGATCAGGGGGAGGCGCGCCATGCCGGACGGACTTCAGACGGACGATCATTTGCTCACCACGGTGGAGGCGCTTGAAGCGCATTACGGAACGCCGCTCGACCGGTCGATCTGGAAAGAGCAGGACCATCTGACGGAGCATTACCGCGCGCTGGTCGAGGCCTCGCCCTTCGCGATCCTCGCAACGGCGGGGCCGGAGGGGCTGGATTGCTCGCCGCGCGGCGATCCGACGGGGTTCGTTTCAGTGCTGGACCCGAAAACGGTGGCGATCCCGGACCGGCCGGGCAACAACCGGGTCGATTCGCTGAAGAACATCGTTCGCGATCCTCGTATCGCGCTTTTGTTCCTGATGCCGGGGATCGGCTACACGATGCGGATCAACGGCCGGGCGAGGATCTCCATCGATCCTGAGTTGCTCGAGAAATTCCCGGTGCATGGCAAGCTGCCGCGTTCGGTGATCCTGGTGACGGTGGAAAGCGCCTATTTCCAGTGCCCGAAGGCGGTGGTGCGCGCCAAGCTGTGGGAGCCGGACTCGCGCGTCGATCCTGACTCGTTGCCAACCATGGGCGAAATGCTGGCCTTCTACGCCCCGCAGCCGGTGGACGCCGAGAAGTTCGACCGGGAGTACCCAGAGCACATGAAGAAGGTGATGTACTAGTTTGCGGAACAAGGACAAAATCCGCGCTTTGCTGAAAGGCATCGAGACCGGAGACCCGGACTCGGTCGTCGTGGTCAACGAGGCCAAGTACATCCAGCACAATCCGCAGACTCACGAGGGCAGCGAGGGGTTGGCCGCGCTGTTCAAGCGCCTGTCGC
>QKHF01000206.1 GCA_003250135.1 Paracoccaceae bacterium
TGCGGCGACCGGCGTCACCGACGGCTCCATCGTGCGGGGCGCGCGGCGGGTCGGCGAGTATCTGGAGACGGAGACGATCCTGATGCGCTCGAAGACCGGGTCGGTCCGCCGCCTGATCTATCGCCAGAAGACGGATTGAGATTACAGGAATTTGCGGCGCCGGCGCCTTCGGGCGCTCCCTCGGGCGCCGGATTGCGTTAGAGTGCGGGCCGATGGAGGCGTTGAGCGTAAATCCCCTGGGCCTGATCGGCCTGATCGGCGGCGCATTGGCGGTGCTGATCCTGCTGGCGCGCGGGCGCGGGCCGCGGCGCATCGGCATGAACGATGGGCGCGGCGCAGGCCGCGGGGCGGTTTCACGCGCGCGGCGCAGCCCGGACCGGACCCCGCCCCCAAAACAGCATGGTCGGCACACGGCTGACTGGCGCACCGATGCGCCCGTCTCGGCGCGCAAGATGACGGAGGCGCGCGCCGCCGGCTCGCTGCACGAGAGGATCGCGCGACTTCAGGAAATGGCGCAGAAATCAGGGCGCAAGCCGACCCCGGATGAAGCGCTCTCCGTTTTTGTGGGCTCGCGAGAGGCGAAAAGCGCCCTGCCCCTGATCTTCCGAGTCGCCACGCTGGCGGTCTGGGCCTGGATGGGCATGTGGGGGTTCTCCGCGGTCATGGTTCTGATCAGCCTCGCCAATGGCGACGCGGACGAGGGCGCGCTGATCGGGCTGGGTTTTCTGGTGATCCCGCTCGCCATCGGCCTCGCCGGACTGCGCGCGATCAGAAGGTTTCGCGCGCGCATCGAGAAGCGCCTTGCGGGAGGAAATGGCTGAGATGGCGCGGCGTGTGGGGTTCGGCGACAAGTTACGCGAGGAGACGCGAGAGCGGGATGGGGACGACGCGGCGCCGGACCTCGCGGCGGAAACGACTGGCGCGCCGGACGCCGCCGCCAAAGGGCCGAAGAAGGCGGGACCCGTCGCGCGGCTCGTCATCATCCTGTTCCTGCTCCTCTGGCTCGCCCTCTGGTCCTATGGCATCCACGAGGCGTGGAGCGCGGCCTCGGACCTGTTCGAACAATCCGAGTGGGAGGCGTTCGACTACGCCATGCTCGCCTTTTTCGCCGTCTGGCTGACCGGAGCGCTGATCGGTTGGGCCTTCGGCGTGGTGATCCTGTTCGTGATGCTGTTCGGCAAGGAGGTCGAGCGCAGCCCTGAGGAGCAGGCCGCGCGCTGGAAGCGCAAGCTCGCCCGCCGCCGGTCGAAGGACA
Source organism: Paracoccaceae bacterium (assembly GCA_003250135.1). Taxonomy (GTDB): domain Bacteria; phylum Pseudomonadota; class Alphaproteobacteria; order Rhodobacterales; family Rhodobacteraceae; genus SZUA-547. The sequence continues at coordinate 1,256 of QKHF01000206.1, forward strand.
CGGCGTGACGCAGGCATTTCTGGGGGTCGAGGCGTCGGTTCTGGGCCGCCGCTGGATCGGGCCGGGCGCGGAGACGGAACGGTTGGGCCTCGCCATCGCGCAGACCGCGGACTTGCCCGAGATCGTCGGGCGGGTGCTGGCCCGCAGCGGCGTGGCCCCCGAAGCGGCGCTCGCGTATCTGGAGCCGACCCTCCGAGACCTCATGCCCGACCCCTCGACGCTTCGGGACATGGACGCCGCGGCCGAGCGGCTGGCCGACGCCGTCCAACGGGGCGAGAGGATCGCGATCTTCGGCGATTACGACGTGGACGGCGCCGCCTCCTCAGCGTTGCTGTATCGCTGGCTGGGCGCGTTGGGACGGCGGGCCGAGATCTACATCCCCGACCGGATCGACGAGGGCTATGGTCCTAACGTGCCGGCGATGGAGGCGCTGGCGGCGCGCTCTGACCTCATTCTCTGCGTCGATTGCGGGACCCTCTCCTTCGAGCCCATCGCCGCCGCCCGCGCCAAGGGGGCCGAGGTGATCGTCGCCGACCATCACCTCGCGGCCGAGACGCTGCCGGAGGCCACGGCGGTGGTGAACCCGAACCGGCAGGACGACGATAGCGGCATGGGTCACCTTTGCGCCGCCGGGGTCGTGTTCCTGCTGCTGGTCGCCGCGAACCGCGCGCTGCGCGGCCGCGGCTGGTTCCACAAAGCCGGCGTCCCGCAGCCCGACCTGATGGGCATGCTGGACCTCGTCGCGCTGGCGACGGTGGCGGACGTCGCCCCGCTGATCGGCCTCAACCGCGCCCTGGTTCGGCAGGGCCTGCGCATCATGGCCCAGCGCTGCAATCCGGGCCTGACGGCGCTGGCCGACGTCGCCCGGATGCAAAGCGCGCCCACCGCCTTTCATCTCGGCTTTCTGCTGGGGCCCCGCATCAACGCGGGCGGACGGATCGGCAAAGCCGACCTCGGCGCGCGGCTTCTGACCACCGCCGACCCGGCCGAGGCGGCGGCGCTTGCCGAACGGCTGGACGCGCTCAACGCCGAGAGGCGCGAGACGGAGGCGGCGGTGCTGGACGCCGCCATCCTTCAGGCCGAGGAGCGCGGCGCCGATGGTCCGCTGGTCTGGGCGGCGGGCGCGGGCTGGCACCCGGGCGTCGTCGGCATCGTCGCCAGTCGCCTGAAGGAGCGGTTCGACCGCCCGGCCGTGGTGATCGGGCTGGAGGGCGGCGAGGGCAAGGGCTCCGGCCGGTCGGTCAGCGGCGTCGATCTCGGCTCCGCCATCGCCCGGCTGGCGCGCGAGGGCGCGATCCTGAAGGGCGGCGGACACCGGATGGCCGCGGGGCTGACCGTGGCCGAGGCCCGGCTGGCGGACGCCATGGCGCGCCTCGGCGATCTTCTGGCGCTTGAGGGCGCAGGCGCGGGCGGGCCGCGGGATCTGGCGCTCGACGGCGCGCTCGCGCCGGCCGCCGCCTCGGTGGAGCTGTGCGAGATGCTGGAGCAGGCCGGCCCCTTCGGCGCCTCCGCCCCCGCCCCGAGATTCGCCATTCCGGACGCGCGCATCGCCTTCGCCAAACCGGCAGGCGACAGCCATCTGCGCCTGACGCTGGCGGGAGAGGCCGGAGGACGGCTGGACGCCATCGCCTTTCGCGCCTTCGAGGGGTCTTTGGGCGAGTTCCTGTCCAATCGCGCCGGCGCGCCCGTGCATGTCGCGGGCAAGCTGGAGATCGACGATTGGGGCGGGCGGCGCAAGGCCAAGCTACGCGTCGACGACGCGGCCCCGAGCGGGGGGTGAATTTCCGTTACGCGCCGCTTGCATCGCCGGGCCTGTCGCATTAAACCCTGCCGCGCCGCGCCCATCGTCTAGCGGTCTAGGACGCCGCCCTTTCACGGCGGAAACACGGGTTCGAGTCCCGTTGGGCGTGCCATCCTACTTCCAGAACAATCGAGATCGAATGCTGGGCTCCGCGACGACCGAAGCGCGGGCCGGTCAGAGCGAACAATCGCGCGTCCAGTCATTTGCACTTTGCCGGCGCGCATCATTTGGTCTTATGACGAAGACATGAGCAGCGGTTCGCATACCCGAAGCGACCACTTTAAGCGGCTGGCGCCGGGCGGCGCTGGCGAACGCCGCATGCGCGGACTGAGGCTGCTCGCGATCGCTTGCCTGTCGCTGATCCTGCTTGCGCCGCAGCCTAGCCGCGCCCAATCCGATGTCCTGAAGTTCGGGATCGACGCCGCCGACCTCGGCACCGGCGACCCGCATCAGGCGGCGTCCCGCAACGACCGCGCGGTGGTCGACATGATCTTCAATGGCCTGCTGCGCTTCCGGCCGGGCGAGGCCCCGGCGATCGAGCCAGATCTCGCCGTGGCGATCCCCGAGCCCCGCCTAGTCGATGGCGCGCAGGTCTGGCGGTTCGAGCTGCGCCAGGATGCGACCTGCCATCCCAGCCCGCAGACGGAAGCTTACCGGCTGACCGCGGACGACGTGGTGTACTCGCTGCGCCGCGCGGCCGACCCCGCCCTCTCCGCCTATGCCGGCGAGTACGAGGGGATGCGCGCGGAGAAGGTGGACGACTTCACCGTCGACGTCATCTTCGACAAGCCGCTCTCCTCGATCCTGTTCTTCCCCAAGGTCGCCGACTACGCCGGCGGCCTGATCGTGTGCCAGAAACCGGCCGAGGCGCTTGGGCCCCATGGCTTCGCCACGCATCCCGTGGGAACTGGCCCGTTCATGTTCGACAGCCGCGTCGCCGGCCAAAGCGTCCGCCTTGTCGCCAACCCGGATTATTTCCGCGGCGCGCCCCGGCTGGACGGCGTCGACGTTTATTACCTGCCGGACTTCGAGAACCGCGACGCGAAGCTGCGGGCGGGCGAGTTGGACGTGATCTTCGGATCGGAGGCCGCCGGCTGGGTTGGATCGGCCGCCGCCGACCCCTCGATCGCCGTCGACGTCTTCGGCGTCGGTCAGGTCATCACCATGCATTTCAACACGGGCAAGCCGCCGCTCGACGACCGCCGGGTGCGGCGCGCGCTGTCCTACGCCGTGGATCGGGACGCGTTCAAGGCGCATTTCGCGGCAGGCGTGGTCGAGAATGTCTATTCGCCCGTCCCATCAGCCTTCCTGCC
>QKHF01000074.1 GCA_003250135.1 Paracoccaceae bacterium
TGATCTTCGCCTTGCCGCTCCGAGCTAGCGCATTAGAAGCGCACGCGTGGGTTGCTCCCCATTAGATGCGGACGCATAGGCTGCCCCCTAACCGCCCGGTTCAATAACCCGAGGCTTTTTTAGAAATTGCCCACATCGGGCATGAGAAGACTAGCGGCGCCCTGAGATTGAACAAACTCCATCATTCAGCCCGAGTGAACCTCTAACGCAAGTAGACGCCAGTTCAATGGAACGCTCGTCTCCCGAACGGAGGGCCTTCATCCGAGCTGGCTCCACAGCGCGAGCGTACTGTTGCAAGGGTTCCTACCCCCAGTGACCGGCTAGGCCGCCTAATTGGAGCCCTCTTCAGTACTCCGGATGTTCAGTCATCGCACGACCATCTCCATGCCGCCTTCAGCCCGCCTTACCGTGGCTCGCGCCTCCCTTGGACCGCCGGCTGGCGGCGGCGCTGCGGATCAGGGCCGCGATCGACCCGTCGCGTCGGCCGAGCCGGTCGATATTGCGATGGGTCAGCACCAAAAGGCGCGAATGACCGCGAGAGATCACGTCGCCGTCGCGCCGGCGATACGGGTTGGTCAGGGCGGCTTCTCCGAATATCTCGCCGCTGCCCAGGATTTTCGGCTGGCCCCCGCTTTGCACTTCAACCGCGCCGGAGACGATGAAGAACACGTCCGTGCTGCGATCGCCGTCTTTCAGGACTATCTCGCCAGGCGCGGCGAGGCGCGTGCGCAATGCGCGGGCGAGCCTGCGCCGCTGGTCCTTGTCCAACTCCGAGAACAGGGACACCCGCTCCAACAGGGCCAGCGGGGTCAGCGTCAGATCCAGCCGTGGCGGTCGGGCGGCGTCGCGCTCCCGGCGGTTCAGCTCCGCAATCAGGTCGTCGTAAAGCTCCAGTTCGATGACGCCGTCATTATGGAGCCGCCTGAATTGGCGAAACTCGTTTCTGATCAGCGCGCGCGTCACCAGCGTCCGTTCAAGCTGAGATGCATAAACCGGATACTGAACGGAGATCGCCTCGATCTCGGCTTCGATCGCCTCGTGCCGGTCGGCCAGCAACGCCGACACGTTCCTGGCGGCGTCCTCATCGATCATCGGCGTCACCGTCTCATCCATGAACCGCCGGAGATCGCGCACGATCCGTTCGCTTTCGAGCAGACAAGCGAAATGGAGTTCAATGGCGCCGCGCAGCGGTCGATCCAGACGCAGGCGCCGGTGCAGCCAGAGCGCCACCCGATACGAAAATGAGGGCTCCAGAGCCTTCTTCGCCTCAAGCTCGTATTTCTCCCGACCGCCGGTGCGCGCCGCGTCGGCGATCCGCTCGGCGTTCAGGCGAAGCAGGCTCGCCGCGCGCGGCCCGATCGCGCCTTCCTCGAACGCCCGGCGGATCAGGCGCATCTCCTGACCGGACGCGATCGTCAGACCGATCCTCAGCCGCTCGCCGAACGGCACGCGCTCCTCGCCCGCATGTGCGGCCATGCGATCGGCCTGCTGGCCCAGTGCGGCCTCGACCGCAGCGAGCACCTCGGCTTCGATATCCCGGGCCCGGGCGATATTGCCGACCAGCTTGCGAACGCGCTGCAGCGAGCCCGCGACGATCTTCTCGCGCAGCGCCATGTCGCTGGCGGAGAGCTGGTTCAGCCCAAGGCGCTGGGTCAGCCACGCAAGCGTGGCGGCGTTCAGAAAGATCGTGGCCAGGGTGTAGGAGGCGGCGAGCGCCGCAAGGGTCTTCGCGTTCTCGCCAAGCGCGCTCATGCTGGCGATCGAAATCGCGAGAACCAGCGTCACCGATCCGCGCACGCCGCCCCAGCACACGAGAATGCTTTGCTTCTTCTGAATCGGCGCCGCGAGTCTGAGGCGCGCAAGCAGCGGGACCAGGCCGAACAGCACTGCGGCCCGCGCCAGCGCGGCGCCCGCATAAATCGGGACGACCAGAAGCCCGACCCGCCATCCCAGCTCGGCCAGAAGGCCGGGCACGAGGCTGGTCGCCAGGATCATGATCAGGGCGTTCGCCCAGAACCCGATCTGCGTCCACACCAGTTTGACGGTCGCCCAGTTCCCCGGCCCCATGCGCAGGAACCCGGCGGATCCGGTCAGCAGGCCCGCGAAGACCACCGCGACGACGCCGGAGCCGCCGACCAGCTGCTCCGCCGCGATGAACGCGCCATAGGCCACGCACACCGTGATCGACGCCTCGGCGACGGTCGAACGCACGAGAAGCGGATAGAGCGCGCCCGCAGTAAGCGCGACGACTGCGCCGACAAGCGCGCCGGAGCCGAAGGTGTAGAGGAAATCGATCAGGAACGTCGTCGCCGACAGTTCGACCTCATGCCGGAGCAACCCGATCAAAAGCCCGAAAATCGCGATGGCGGCGGCGTCGTTCAAAAGGCTCTCGCCCTCCAGAATGACGAGCAGCCGCTTTGGAGCGCCGATCTCGCGGAAAGTCGAGATCACCGCGCCGGGGTCGGTCGTCGCGACGGCGGCGCCAAGCAGCAGGCACGCCACCAACCCGATCGGCGAGACGAGCCACAAAAGAACGCCGACGGCTGCGGTCGCCATCGCCACCGCCACCACCGCCATCACCACGACCAGCGCGACATCGTCGAGGAGACGGCGGACGTTGATCACGATCGCCATGTCGAACAGCAGAGGCGGCAGGAACAGGTACAGCATCGACTGGGAATCGAGCGCCAGTTGCTCGACGAACCACAGGTCATAGCTGTCGAGGACGCCGCCCAGCGGGTCGAGGCTGAAGATCGTCGTGGTGAAGCCGTAGACAAGCCCGAGCGAGGCGAACAGGACCGTCACCGGCAGGCCGACCCAGCGCGCCAAAGGAACCGCAAGCGCCGCCAGTCCCAACAGCGCGATCAGCAGGACCAATCCGGCCGCGGTTATCGTCATCGCATGGGCCTCTGCTCAGGCGATGGATCAGCGCCTTTCCGTGGCCAGGACGCAAGAGCGCGACAAAGAACATGCATGCGCAAGATGTATGGCATCGGCGGCGTTCTTGGAATCCGTTTCAAGCGCGCACCTGCCGGCGGCGGCGCCCGGAGCGCCGGCGCTAGAAGGTCGGCGGCGTGCAGGCGCTGATGACGACGCAGTCCTTGTCGCCGATATTGCGGAACTTGTGCGGCAGTCGGCTGTCGAACAGATACCCGTCGCCTGAGTTCAGGACGCGGACCTCGTCGCCCACCGTCACCTCGATGACGCCCGAGATGACGACGCCGGCTTCCTCGGCTTCGTGCGACAGCATCTCCTCACCCGTGTCGGCGCCCGGCGGATAGGTCTCGTACAGAACCTGGAGATTGTGGCGCGATGCGTCCCCGAGCTGGCGCAGGGAAATCCTCGCCGCCTGTTCGCCCAGTCCGATGTCCTGCGGCGAGAGTTCCGTGAATTCTTCCGCCGTGTAGAAGTGCTTCGGCGACGCCGATTCCTCCACCTCGTTGAAGAAATCCGCCATCGTCATCGGGATGGCGTCCAGCAGCCGCTTGAGCGACGACACGGACGGGCTGGATTTGTTCTGCTCGATCAGCGAGATCGCGCCATTGGTCAACCCGGCGCGAAACGCCAGTTCACGTTGCGAAAGGCCCTTCGCCTCTCTGACCGCCTTGAGTCTGCCGCCGATGTCCAATGAATCTCTCCCATGAATGTTTGAAAAACTAATCACTGCTCGAGGTCGGGTCAACCTCACTGTTTTTAAAGAGTTATTTCAGACGCCGTCGCCGAAGGGAGCGCTCCCTCACTCAGCGCTTGTTTTGAGGTGAATAATATTTTAAACATACGGCCATAAAATTAATCTATCTTCTACAAGAGGAGTTGGGGGACCAATGACCACGACCAGGAAAAAGAAGGCGTCGCGTTCCGAAAAGGAAATTTCGAAGTCGGCGCCTGAAGCGGCCGAAGCCGTTGAAGCGGCGCCGCGCCCCGTGCTTGCCGCGACAGCTGCAACGACCAACGCGGCTCTGCTGGCCCGGCGTGAAGCGGCGGTCGCCCGTGGAGTCGCCTCGGCGACGCCCATCTTCGCCGCCTATGCCGACAACGCCGAACTCTGGGATGTCGAGGGCCGTCGGTACATCGACTTCGCAGGAGGCATTGCGGTTCTCAACACCGGTCACCGCCATGAAAAGGTCGTCGGTGCTGCCAAGGCGCAAGAGGACCTCTACACCCATACCTCCTTCCAGGTGGTGCCGTATGAGCCCTATGTCGCGCTCGCTGAAAAGCTGAACCAGCTGGCGCCCGGCGACTTCGCGAAAAAGACGCTGTTGGTGACGACGGGCGCTGAGGCGGTGGAGAACGCCGTCAAGATCGCCCGCGCCGCGACGGGCCGGCCCGG
>QKHF01000105.1 GCA_003250135.1 Paracoccaceae bacterium
CATGCGCGCGGCGAGGTCCATGTTGTGTGTGGCGATCAGGGCGGCCAGACCCTCGCCCCGCACCAGCGCCAGCAAGGCGTCGAAGACCCGATCCGAGGTGGCGGGATCGAGGTTGCCGGTGGGCTCATCCGCCAGCAGCAGCCGGGGCGCGTTGGCGACGGCGCGGCAGATGGCGACGCGTTGCTGCTCGCCGCCCGAGAGCTCGGATGGACGATGGTCGGAACGCTCGGCGAGGCCCATCAGCGCGAGCAGGCGATCCGCCTCCGCATCCGCCTCGGCCCGGCCCTTCCCGGCGGCGAGTTGCGGCAGGGCGACGTTCTCCAGCGCGGTGAACTCAGGCAGCAAATGGTGGAACTGGTAGACGAAGCCGATCTCGGTGCGGCGGATCGCAGTGCGGTCGCGTTCGGGCAACTCGCCTGCATCCCGCCCGCCGATCAGGACGCGCCCGCCATCGGGTCGATCCAGAAGCCCCGCCACGTGCAGCAGTGTCGACTTGCCTGCGCCCGAAGGCGCGACGAGGGCCACGATCTCTCCCGCCCGGATCTCGAGATCCGCGCCGGTCAGGACATGGAGGTCCTCCCGCCCCGCCTGCGGGAAATGGCGCGCGACGGAGTCCAGTTTCAGCGCGGGATCACTCATAGCGCAGCGCCTCTACAGGATCGAGCCGCGCCGCCCTCCAGGACGGGTAGAGCGTTGCGAGGAAAGAGAGCAATAGCGCCAATCCGGTCACCAGAAGGATGTCGTCGAGGTGCAGTTTCGCGGGAAGCTGGCTTAGGTAGTAGATCTCGGCGTTGAACACATCCGCGCCGGAGACAGAGGAGACGAAGTCCTGGATCGCGCCGATATTCTCGGCGAACAGCACGCCGATGATCACCCCCGCGATGGTGCCGGTGACGCCGATGGCCGAGCCGCAGATGAAGAACACCCGCATCACCGCGCCGCGCGTCAGGCCGATGGTGCGCAGGATCGCGATGTCGCGGCCCTTGTCCTTCACCAGCATGATGAGGCCCGAGATGATGTTGAGCGCCGCCACGAGAATGATCAGCGTCAGGATCAGGAACATCACGTTCCGCTCCACCGCCAGCGCGTTCAGGAAGGCGCCGTTGGCGTTCTGCCAGTCCCACAGGCGCATCGGCCGCGTGGCGGTCTTCGCAATCTCCGTGCGATAGGCTTTGATCTCGATCGGGTTCTCCACCATCACCTCGATCGAGTCGACGCTGTCGCCCTTATTGAAATAGGCGCGCGCCTCTTTCAGCGGCATGTAGATGAAGCTGCGGTCGTAATCGCTCATCCCGACCTGAAAGATGTAGAGCACCGGATACGCCTTCACCCGCGGGGCGACGCCGAACGGCGTCTGCGCGCCCTCCGGCGAGACGAGGCGAATCTTGTCGCCGATATTGAGGCCCAGCTTTGCCGCCAGCCCCCAGGCGACCGCGACGCCCGGCTCATTCCCGAATTGCTCCAGCGACCCGAGGAAGCGCTCCGGCTCCGCCACGAATTTCAGGCTCAGCACGTCCTCGCGCCTGAGGCCGCGCACCAGAGCCCCCTGATTGCCCCGGTCGCTGCCGGCCAGCACCTGCCCCTCGACCATCGGCGCCGCGCGGGTGACGCCCGGCACGGCGCGGATCGTGGCTGCGACTTCATCGTAATCGGCGAAGTCGGGTGTCTGAGAGATCACCGTCAGATGCCCGTTCACCCCGAGGATGCGGTCGACCAGCTGATCTCGGAACCCGTTCATGACCGACATGACCACGATCAGCGTGGCGACGCCCAGCGCGATGCCGACGAGGGAGAACCCGGCGATGACCGAGATGAACCCCTCCTTCCGGCGCGCCTTCAGATAACGCCGGGCGATCAGCCATTCGAACCCGGCGAAGGCGGGCGTCGAGGCGAGCTTCGTCGGCGCGGCGGGGGCGTCGGTCACAGGGCCGGTCCCTTTCCTCAGGCGCCGAAGCGCGCAATCAGTTTCGCGGCCGCGGCTTCGGCGGAAAGCTCCTCGCTGGCGCCGCTACGGCGCTCGGTCAGCTCCACGACGCCGTTCTTCAGGCCGCGCGGGCCGACGGTGATCCGCCACGGCAGGCCGATCAGGTCCATGGTGGCGAATTTCGCGCCCGCGCGTTCGTCGCGGTCGTGGTAAAGCGCCTCCACCCCGGCCGCCTCCAGCTGAGCGTAGAGCGCCTCACAGGCGCCATCCGTCGCCTCGTCGCCCTGCTTGAGGTTGACGATGCCTACCGGGAACGGCGCCACGCTCTCGGGCCAGATGACGCCGTTGGCGTCATGGCTCGCCTCGATGATCGCGCCGACGAGCCGCGACACCCCGATGCCGTAAGACCCCATCTCCACCGTCGCACGCCCTCCATCCGCGGTCGCCACCGTGGCGCCCATCGGCTCGGAATACTTGGTCCCGAAGTAGAAAATATGGCCGACCTCGATTCCGCGGGCGCTGGCGCGCCGCTCCTCGGGCACCTCGGACTCGAACAGCGCAGGGTCGTGGGTCTCGTCGGCGCGGGCGTAGGGCGTGGTCCACCGGTCGACCAACCCCTGAAGCGCGTCGCGGTCGTCCCAGTCGATCTCGCGGTCGCCGAGCGACAATTCCAGCACCGCGCTGTCGCAGAACACCTCCGACTCGCCGGTCTCGGCGAGAATCAGGAACTCGTGGCTAAGGTCCCCGCCAATGGGGCCGGTGTCGGCGCGCATGGGAACCGCCTTCAGGCCCATCCGCTCGAAAGTGCGCAGATAGCTGACCATGTGGCGGTTGTAGGCGTGGATCGCGCCTTCCTTGTCGATATCGAACGAATATCCGTCCTTCATCAGGAACTCGCGGCCGCGCATGACGCCGAACCGGGGGCGGATCTCGTCACGGAATTTCCACTGCTGGTGAAACAGGGTCAGCGGCAGGTCGCGATAAGAGCCGACATGGGCGCGGAAGATGTCAGTGATCATCTCCTCATTGGTGGGGCCGTACAGCATGTCCCGGTCGCGCCGGTCGCGGATGCGCAGCATTTCAGGGCCGTAGGCGTCGTAGCGGCCGCTCTCGCGCCAGAGCTCGGCGGACTGGATCGTCGGCATCAGCACGGGGATGTGGCCCGCGCGCACCTGCTCCTCATGCACGATCTGTTCGATCTTCTTCAGCACGCGGAAGCCCAGCGGCAGCCACGAATAGATGCCGGCCGATTGCTGTTTGATCAGGCCGGCCCGCAGCATCAACTGGTGCGAGATGATCTCGGCCTCGGAGGGCGTCTCTTTCAGGACAGGCAGAAAATATCGGCTCAGGCGCATCGTCGGGATCGATCCTCTCAGACCAGTTCGGAAGCGGCGCAAACGGGCGCGTCGCGACAACAGATGGATGGGTGTAGGAGAACCCGCGCCGCACCGCAACAGCGCGGCGCCGGGGCGACCATTGAAACATGCCGTCTTATGGATCGCCGGCGCAATTCCACCCTGCCCATAAGGGTGGAAAAAAATGGTGACAGAACATCGATTTGAAGCTAGGTTCCGCCGCAACCAAAAAAGGCCCAAGGTCTGGGGAGGAGAGAAACGGTCCGCAGCGCGGGCCGTTTTTCAGTTGGCGCCTCTGGTTTTGGATCAACCGGTTTCAGGCCTCAGATCATCCAGCCAGAACGCCTCGCCGCGGCTTTGATCGATGCGGATTTCAGATTCGAGGCCCAGCGCGCTGGCGGCGGACGCGAGTCGCTTCTCAACCACTTCGCCCGACAGATTCGCCCGGTCCGCCGGCAGGGACAACACCAGCTTGCCGCCCTCGCGGGCGATCCCCACATCCCGCAGCGCGCCGACGGTCGGGCCCGCCAGCATCGCGCCCAGGCGGATCACCTTGCCGATGGCCTTGGCCAGTTCCTGCCGCTCCTTCGGCAGAAGCTCCACCGCAGCCAGTTCCCGCGCGGCGGCGGCCCCGCCCTTGTAGCGATACATCAGCATCGTGCCTACGAAGACGCGATCCACATGGCTGACACCCGCGATGTTGCCGCGAGTCACCAACTCGAAGCACGCCAGCGGACGGTAGTCCGGATGGGTGCGCCAGACGACGTCCGCCAGCACGCAGACGGCGTGGATGCAGCGGCGGTCGCGTTCAGACTCGTCCGCGATGATCGGCTTGACCCACTCATGTAGTTCTTCGCCGAAGCCCGGGAACCGCGACCGACGCTGCTCGATCACCTCGCAGGCGTGCAGCAGCGGGTCCAGCGCAAGAAGCGGCGTGGGCAGGTTTTCGTAGAGCACGCCCTCTCGCAGACCAAAGGCTGAAACGAACATGAGGTTGGGCTTCATCACCCGCAGCAGGCGCGACATGACCCGCGCGCCCAGCGGCGTGA
>QKHF01000092.1 GCA_003250135.1 Paracoccaceae bacterium
CTACGCCGCCGAAGGGGTGGTGGAGGCCGATATCGAAGGCCAACTGGTCCCCGCCCCCGACTTCCGCCGCTGGCTGGCCGAGGACGCAGGCTTCCGCGACACGGTCTTCGGCGCCGTCGCGCGCCGCTTCGGGGAATACGAACAGCTGATCGAGGATGTCGCCCGGACCGGCTTCGACGCGCGGCTGGCGCGGGCCTTGCTGCGCCTCTCGGACGGCGACGGAGCAGTCGCCGCCACCCATGGCGAACTGGCCAAGGAGACCGCCTCGGGTCGCGCCTTCGTCAGCCGCCGCCTGGCCGAGTTCGCCCGCGCCGGCCTGGTGGAGCAGAAGCGCGGCGGCCTGACCATCCTCGACCCCGCGGGGCTGGAGAAAATTTCTTTTGAAGAACGGTGACTCTGTCACCGTCGGTTGCAGGGCGGCCGGCGTAGAATCCCTCTCATATCGAGAAAACAAGGAGACTCGCCATGCCTCGCAATGAAGGAACCATCGACCGGGCCCTGCGCATCGTCGCCGGACTCGTCCTGCTCGCGCTCGTCTTTGTCGGCCCCCAGACCCCGTGGGGCTGGATCGGAATCGTGCCGCTGGCGACGGGCCTCGTGGGCTTCTGCCCGGTCTATCGCCTGTTCGGCCTCAACACTTGCCCGTTGAAGCAATAGGCGAGCGTCGCGGGCGGGGCGATACCCCTCGGCCCCGTCCGCAGACGATAAGCCCCGGCTCGCGTCGGGGCTTTCGCATTTTTTGAATGGCGGGCGGCGCTGTCAGCGCAGGGTGACGGTTCCGACCATGCCGGATTCCCTGTGGCCCGGAATCTCGCAACTCATCTCAAGATCCTCGCCCGACTGAACCGGCACGAAGAACCACTCGACGGTCTGGTGCGGACCGACCTCGACCTCTTCGATCGACCCCTTGATCTCGGCGACCAACTCGCCGCCTGCGGTTTCGATCTCGACCTTGCGGGTGAAGATCTTCTCGGTCATCTCGTGGGCCGCGAACTCGTGCTTGATGTCGTCGACATTGGTCAGCACCAGCGCGTAGGCCTTCCCGGTCTCGAATTCGAGATGATCGGGCTTGAAGTACATCCCGTTGTCGTCCGAGCCCATCTCCAGCGTCACTTTCTGCACGTCGGCCCGCGTCAGATCGCCTTCCGCGACAGCCGGGCTTGCGGCCACCGCGGCGACGGCGGCGGCCGTCAGGATCAGTCTGTTCATGATTTTCTCCTCTCCAAAGGGCGTTTCCATCGTCCTTTGGATTCTAAGGAGAACTCCGTTACGGCGCGTTGAGACGGGTCAACTCTCGGTGTCAGCGGGTCGGAGGGCGGCCATTCGGCCACAGAGCGTCAATCTCGCAGCAACTCGTTGATCGAGGTCTTCGAGCGCGTGCGCTCATCCACCCGCTTCACGATCACCGCGCAGTAAAGGCCCGGTCCCGGCGCGCCATCCGGCAGCGGCTTGCCCGGCATCGTTCCGGCGACCACGACCGAATAGGGCGGCACCTCGCCCATGAACACTTCGCCGGTGGTCCGGTCGACGATCTTGGTCGACTGGCCGATGAAGACGCCCATCCCGAGCACCGAGCCCTCGCGCACGATGCAGCCCTCGACCACCTCGGACCGGGCGCCGATAAAGCAGTTGTCCTCGATGATCGTCGGTCCGGCCTGCATCGGCTCCAGCACGCCGCCGATGCCGACGCCGCCCGAGAGATGCACGTTCTTGCCGATCTGCGCGCAGGAGCCGACGGTGACCCAGGTGTCGACCATCGTGCCCGTATCCACATAGGCGCCGATGTTGACGAAGGACGGCATCAGCACCACGCCCGGCGCGACATAGGCCGACTTGCGCACGATGCAGCCGGGCACGCCGCGGAAACCCGCCTCGGTCCAGTTCGCCTCGCCCCAGCCGTCGAACTTCGACGGGATCTTGTCCCACCACGTCGAATGGCCCGGCCCGCCGGGGATCGGGTGCATGTCATTGAGGCGGAACGACAGCAGCACCGCCTTCTTGGCCCATTGGTTGACCGTCCAGGCGCCGTCATCCTGACGCTCTGCCACCCGAAGCGCGCCGCCGTCCAGCGCGGCCAGCGTCTCTTCGACGGCCTCGCGCGTCTCCCCGCCCGTCTCCGGCGTAATCTCGGCGCGCTTGTCCCAGGCGGCTTCGATGGCGGCTTCAAGCGCGGCGCGGTCGAACGTGGTCATGCGGCGGAATCCTTCTTGGCTGTCAGCTTTGGCGCGCCGAGGCTATACGATGATGAACCGGGCGGCGCAACGACCCGGCGACCAAGGGGAGGCGCAAGATGACGACTCAGGGCCAACGGCGGTCGATTTTCCCGTCGGCGGGAGAGGACACCAGAACCGCGCGGGCGACTCCGGACACGCCGCAGACCCGCTCCCCCGCCTATCGGCTGGCCTTCCATGATCCGGAGTTCCTGTGCCGGGATGAGTTGCGCCCGGTGCGTCTGCAGCTGGAGCTGCTGAAGCCGCAGCTGGAGATGGACGAGCGCGGCGTGCGCTCCACCGTGGTCCTGTTCGGCGGCGCGCGCATCCCCGAACCCGCCCGCAAGGAGGCCGCGGCCACGCCTCGGCTGGCCGAACTGTCGCGCTATTATGGGGAGGCGCGGCGCTTCGCCCGGCTCTGTTCCGAGGCCTGCAAGGAATCGGGCTGCGCGCATTTCATGGTCGTGACCGGCGGCGGCCCCGGCATCATGGAGGCGGGCAATGAGGGCGCGGCCGACGCTGGCGCCCCCTCGATCGGCCTCAACATCGTGCTGCCGCATGAGCAGACCCCGAACGGGCACGTCACGCCCGAGCTCTGCTTCAACTTCCATTATTTCGCCATCCGCAAGATGCATCTTCTGATGCGCGCCCGCGCCGCCGCCTTCTTTCCCGGCGGGTTCGGCACCATGGACGAACTGTTCGAGACCCTGACGCTGATCCAGACCGAGCGCATGCGCCCGATCCCGGTGATCCTGTTCGGCGAGGCGTTCTGGCGCGAGATCGTCAACTGGGACGCGCTCCGCGACGCGGGAACCATCGCGCCCGAGGATCTCGACCTCATAAGCTTTGTTGAGACCGCCGACGAAGCATGGAAGATTGTCGAGCGAGACAGCCGCCCCCCAGCGTGACGCGTGAGTCGATGTGAGGTGATTTCGATGACGACGCCCTTTCGTTTAGCAGCTTTGATCGTGACGACCGGACTTCTGACCGCCTGCCAGACCACCCCCGAACCGGAAGCCGCAGCCCCACCCCCAGACTCCGCCTTGATGACGGCGCAGATCGATCAGGCGGCGCGCGCGCTGGAGCGCTACTGCGTCGGCGGCCTGCCGGATGTGGAGGCGATCGCCATTGTCATGAGCGCCGATGCGGGCCCGGCGACCGGCAAGGCCTATACGCCTTACGAGGGTCCTAACGGCTTCATCGGCGCCAGCCTGCGCGCGGCCGACGGGTTCAGCGCCAACGCCAGCCGCAAGGAGGATGGCCGGATCGTCTGCGGCGTCGCGCTGTTCACGCCGATGCAGGGCGAGTTCGAAACCGCCGTTCTCGACCGGCTGGTGGAGGAAAACGGGCTGGAGCCCCGCGACCCGCGCCGCGAAGCCGACGGCGCGACGATCTACTCGCTGGACCGGTTCGAGACGCCCGCCACGCTCAGCTTCCGCACGCGGGCGAACGAGGCCGGAGAGCCCGCCATCGGCGCTGTGATCACGGTGGCGGAGGACGGGGGCCCGCTGCCCCTGCCAGAGGCGCCGCCAATCGAACTTGCGGCCGCCGAGCCGCAGGAGCCGCCCGCCCCAACGCTGGCCGAGCCGTCGCCGCCGGCCGAAGTGGCGACGCGCCAGCCTGAACCCGCGGCGCCTGCAAAGCCTGCACAAACCATCGCGGCCGCATCCCAGCCGCAGGTAGCGCCGCCCCCTGCGCCGCTGACGGCGTCAAAACCGGCGCCGACCTTGCCCAAGGCTGCGAACCCGCCCAGCCTGGCGGCTGCGCCGTCACTCTATGAGAACGCGCCCTACGCCGCCTTCACGCCAGCGCAGATCGCCGAGTTCTGCAAGCAGGATTGGCGGACTCGGCGCGAACCCGGCGGCCGCACCGAGTACAACCCGTGCTACGAGCGCGGCGCGTTCCGCTAGAAGGCCTTAAAGGCGCTCGACGTCGCGGAAGGTCGCGGCCTGCCCGGCGGGCGCGCCAGCCTCATTCACCAAGTTCCAGATGATCGCGTTGCGGATGCGGAACCGCCGCCCGGTCGCGCTGATCCGAACGCCCGTGTAATCGTCGATGAAGCCGTGCTCGGCGGCGCGGGCCAG
>QKHF01000050.1 GCA_003250135.1 Paracoccaceae bacterium
GGCGAGCGGCGGGTTGTCCCGGCGCTCCAGCGCAGCGAACACCTCGGCCGTCGGGGTTTCGACCAGCGGATTGACCAGTACCAGCCAGAATTCCGGCAGGGCCGGCGCAGTCGACAGCTTCTCACCTACCCCGGCCATGATCACCGGCCGATGCGCCAGGCAGACCGGCACGTCCGCGCCCAGCTCAAGCGCCAGCGCCGCCAGCCCTTCAGAGCGCGGATCGACGCCCCAGAGCCGGGCCAACGCCCTGAGCGCCGCCGCCGCGTCGGCGGAGCCGCCGCCCATGCCGCTGGCGATTGGCAGGCGCTTCTCCAGCAACAGCGCCGCGCCCTGCGCCCGTGCGCCCGCGGGGACGGCGCGGTCGAGCGCCAACGCCGCGCGCAGCGCGAGATTGCCTTCGCCGGCGTCGAGTTCGGCCGCGAAGGGGCCGCCCAAGGCCAGAGACACGGTCTGGGCCGCCTCGACGGTCAGCCGATCGCCAATCTCGGGGAATACGACCAGACTTTCGAGCAGGTGATAGCCGTCGGGCCTGCGCCCGGTCACGTGCAGGCAAAGGTTGATCTTGGCGCGGGCGTGTTCGGTGATCTCGGCCGGGCGCAAGCCCCGCGCGCCGAGGTCAGCCGCCATTCGGCCGGTCCTTGGCCGTCTCGGCCGTCCGAGCGCCGTCCGCCTTGGCCTCTTCGTCCAGAACCACGTCCAGCCCGACCAGCAACTTGCGGCGGATGCGGGGGGCGTCCTTCTCCTCCGGCTCGAAGGAAAGCGCCCGCTTCCACTGGAACCGCGCCTCCATCTTGCGTCCGACCTTCCACAGCGCGTCGCCGAAGTGATCGTTGATGGTAGGGTCGACCGGCTCCAGTTCGACCGCGCGCTCCAGATGCGGCACGGCGCCCTTGAAGTCGCCCATGCGGTAGAGAATCCAGCCCAGCGAGTCGGTGATAAATCCGTCTTCGGGACGCAGCTCCACCGCTTTCTCGATCATCTCCTTGGCGCGATCGTAATTCAGGCCCAGCTCCACCCAGCTGTAGCCGAGATAGTTCAGCACAAGGGGCTGGTCCGGCTGGTAGTCGAGCGCCTTCAGGAAATCGGCCTCGGCCTGATCCCAGGCCCCGATCCGTTCATTCGCGATGCCGCGGAAATAATACAGCGTCCAGGCGCGGGGATCGTCCGAGGCCATCATGTCGATCGCGACGTCGTAGACCGGCGCGGCTTCGTCATAGCGCTCCAGCCGGCGCAGCATGTCGCCCAGCGCGATATTCGCCTTCAAGGATTGCGGATTAGCCTCGACCAATTGACGAAGCTCCGTCACCGCCTCGTCGTCCATGCCCATCTGACGCAGGGCGTCGGCGCGGGAGATGCGGGCGTCCAGACGGTGCGGCGAGTCCTTGGCGACGCGCCCATAGGCCTCCACCGCCAGCGCATGCTGCTCCTGCGCCTCCATCAGGTCGCCAATCAGGATCGATGCCGCCGCGAAATTCGGCGTCAGCGTCTCGGCGAGCCGGGCGTACATCAGCGCCACGTCGCGGCCGCGCTCCCGCGCCAGCACTCCGGCGATTCCGAACAGCGACTCCGCCGCGCCCTCCGTCGCGGTCGAGACGAGCGGCGGCACGGGTTCGCCCGCCTCCAGCCGCGCCAAGGCGTCGGCCAGCAGCGCGTCGCCGGGATAGGTGAGCACGGCCTCCTCAAACACCTTCCGCGCCTCGTCGGTCCGGCCCGCGGACGCGTAGAGCGCGCCCAGCGCCATGCGCTGACGGGCCGATGAGCCGAACCCAGCCTCCGCCACCGCCGCAAACGCTTCAGCTGCGGCGTCCACCTCGCCCTTGAGGCCGCGGATCAAGCCGCGATGAAACGACCCGAAGACCTTGAACAGGGACGGCTCGTTGAGATTGTCGAGCGCCGCCTCCGCGGCCACGTAATCGCCCCTGCCGACCGCGGTCCAGGCGGTCAGAAGGTTCAACTCGAGCGGATTGAAGGCGCTGGTGTCGGCCTGCGCCAGAAACGCCTGCGCATCGTCGAAACGTTGCTCCGAGATCGCGTCGGTCAGAAGCACCAGATTGGGCAGGCGCAGCCCCTTGTCGCCCTCGAACAGGCGGCGCGCGATCGGCACCGCCTCCGGCGCGCGTCCGGCCGCCGTCAGCGCCGCGACGGCCTGCTCCATGATGACTGTGTTTTCCGGATCGAGCGCGAGGGCGCGGCGATAATAGTCGGCCGCGGCGCCGGCGTCGTTGAGCACCGCGGCGTGCCGCGCCGCGAGATAGGCGCCCGACAAGGATTCGGCGGTCGCATACGCTGGCGCTGCTACGCCCAAAGCCGCGAAAATTGAGGCGCTCAACACGCCGGCTCGGAACGTCTTACGTCGGGTCTCGATCACGATCGCACTCCACCCACGGACACGCCACTCGCCGCATGATCGAGGCGAGGCTCTACCGCATGTAGGAAACAAGATAGATCACCGCCACGTCCCGAGTACAACATTCGTGAGGCGATTCAGCCGCAAGGCCTCACATATTCGGGTAATTCGGCCCGTCCCCGCCCTGCGGCGTGGTCCAGGTGATGTTCTCCGCGGGGTCCTTGATGTCGCAGGTTTTGCAGTGGACGCAGTTCTGGAAGTTGATCTGGAAACGCGGGTTCGACCCGTCATCGTCCCTGAGAACCTCGTAGACGCCCGCCGGGCAATAACGCTGCGCGGGTTCGGCGTATTTCTTCAGGGTCCAGCCGGTCGGCGCCAGCTTGTCCGCAAGCCTGAGGTGGCAGGGCTGCGACTCTTCGTGGTTGGTGAAGGAGAAGGCGACATTGGTCAGCCGGTCGAAGCTGAGCACGCCGTCGGGCTTGGGATACTCGATCGGCGCAAAGCGCTCGGCGTGGCCGGTGGCCTGCGCATCCGTCCCGCGATGCTTCATCGTGCCGAACAGGCTGAGCTTCAGGCGGTTCTGAAGCTGCATGTCGAGCCCGCCCAACAGCAGCCCCCCGAACAGGCCGAAGCTGGACCAGAACGGCTTGACGTTGCGCACCGGGCGCAGGTCGTCGCCGATTGCGCCCTCGCGGACCTTGAACTCATAGGCTGGCAGCTCATCGCTCGCACGGCCCGCGGTCAGCGCGGAATAGACCGCCTCCGCCGCCGCCTTGCCGGACAGCATGGCGTTGTGGTTGCCCTTGATGCGGGGGACGTTGACCATGCCCGCCGAGCAGCCCAGCAGCGCGCCGCCCGGGAAGGTCAGCTTGGGCAGAGACTGCCAGCCGCCCTCGGAAATCGCGCGCGCGCCATAGGCGACGCGCTTGCCGCCCTTCAGCACCTCGGCGATGGACGGGTGGTGCTTGAAGCGCTGGAACTCCATGTAGGGAAACAGGTGCGGGTTCTCGTAGTTGAGATGCACCACGAAGCCCACATAGACCTGATTATCGTTCAGGTGATACAGGAAGCCGCCGCCGCCGGCATTGCCGCCCAGCGGCCAACCCATCGTGTGGACCACCGTTCCGGGCTTGTGGTTTTCAGGCGCGATCTCCCACAGCTCCTTCATGCCGAGCCCGAATTTCTGCGGGTCCGAATTGGCGTCCAGCTTGTGGCGGGCGATGATCTGCTTCGCGAGCGAGCCGCGCACGCCCTCGGCGATCAGCACGTATTTGCCATGCAGCTCCATGCCCGGCTCATAGGAGGGCCCGCGGCTGCCGTCCGGGTTGCGGCCGAATTCGCCCGCCACCACGCCGCGGACGGTCCCGTCCTCGTCCCAGACCACCTCTGAGGCGGCCATGCCGGGGAAGACCTCGACGCCCAGCGCCTCGGCCTGCTCGGCCATCCAGCGGCAGACATTGCCCATCGAGACGACATAGGCGCCATGATTGTTCATCAGCGGCGGCAGCAGGAAGTTGGGGATGCGCAGCGCGCCCGCCTGGCCCAGCATCAGGAACTTGTCCGACGTCACCGGCACGTCGACCGGCGCGCCCTTTTCCTTCCAGTCAGGGATCAGCGCGTCGAGGCCGCTGGTGTCCAGAACCGCGCCTGACAGGATGTGCGCGCCGACCTCGGAGCCCTTCTCCAGCACGACGACCGACAGATCGTCGCCGCCCAGCTGTTTCAGCCGTATCGCCGCGGAAAGGCCGGCCGGCCCCGCCCCGACGATCACGACGTCATACTCCATCGTCTCCCGCTCGATCCCGGTCATATCCGCGTCCCTTGCACCTTTGCCTGGCTCCGCCGCACAGTATCGCGCGACCCAAGGGCGTTAACAGCCGTCGTGACGTCGCGCAACCAAACGCTGCGCCGAAAGCCGTCAAAGCCACGTGAAAACAGAGCCTCTC
>QKHF01000309.1 GCA_003250135.1 Paracoccaceae bacterium
GACGAGATGGAGTATCTCGTCTTCAATCCTTACTGGAACGTGCCCAAGAGCATCGCGCGAGAGGAGATTCTGCCGATCCTGAAAAAGGATCCGGGATACCTTGCGCGCAACAACATGACCGCGACGCCCTGGCAGGGCTACTCGCCGCCGCCGCCGCCGCCGCCGGGTCCGATGTCTGTTTCCGCCCAGCCGGGGCAAGAGTTGGCGCAGCGCGACCTCAACGCGCCCTATAATCCGGCGCTTGAGCGGGCGAGGGCTGAGGCACGCGCCGCCGCGTTGGCGGACCTGAACGGCGAGGAGCCCGTCGTCGGCCCCGATGGCGCGGCGGTTGTGGCGGCGCCGGAGCCGGCTCGGACCCCCTACAATCCCTGGCTGCGCTATTCATCAGGATATTTTCCCTACACGATCCGGCAGAACCCCGGGGTGGGCAATGCGCTTGGCGACGTGAAGTTCCTGTTCCCCAACCACCACTCGATCTATCTGCATGACACGCCGACCAAGAAGCTGTTCGCGCGCGAGCGGCGTGATTTCAGCCACGGCTGCGTCCGGATCCAGAAGCCTCTGGAACTGGCTGAAATTCTACTGGGCTGGCAGACCGACGATCCGACGGATTTCATGCGCAAGATGCTGGGTTATTCGACGGAGAAATGGATCACCCTGCGTGACAAGCTGCCGGTCCACCTGACGTATCGGACGGCCCGGTTGAACACCGCAGGCGCGCTGGATTTCCTGCCCGACGTTTATGGTCGTGACGCGCTGGTCGCCGCCGCGCTGGAGGCGGAAGGGGTCTCCCTGCGCTGATTTCACCCGGCGGAATTCGGCGCGGATTTCGGCTTACGCCTTGCCACGTCCTCTCTGTCGCGGCTAAGCACGCCATGGAGATGTTTCGGGGCGCGCCATGACCTATACTGTTTCGCAGATAGCCGCAGCTCTGGCGACGGAGGCCGCAGGGGATCTCTCGCTTGAAGTGGCGCGTCCGGCGCATCCGGCCAAGGCGGGCGAGGGCGATATCGCGCTGGCCATGGACCCGAAGTTCTTCGACGCCGTGAAGGCGGGCGCGGCGAAGGCCGCCATCCTGCCCGAAGGCGCTCCGTGGGAGGAACTGGGCCTCAAGGCGGCGATCTTCGTTGGCCGCTCGCGCTACGCGCTCTCCAAGCTGACCACCGCCTTCGCTCATCCGATTCATGCGCCGGTCGGCGTTCATCCGTCAGCCGTCGTCGACGACAGCGCGGAGTTGGGCGAGGGGGTCTCCATCGGCCCTCTGTGCGTGGTTGGTCCGCGCGCCAGGATCGGCGCCAACAGCCGCCTGCTGGCGAGCGCGACGGTCGGCGAGGACGCTGTGCTGGGTCCCGACGCGCTGGTTCACAGCGGCGTTCGGGTCGGCGCCCGGGTCAGGATCGGCGCGCGCGCTATCCTGCAGCCGAATTCAGTGATCGGCGCCGACGGGTTCTCCTTCGTCACCCCCGAAAAGGGGTCGGTCGAGACCGCCAAGGCGGGCGGCGCGATCACCGACGAGGTGCGCAACGTGGAACTGGCGCGCATTCACTCGCTCGGCTCGGTCGTGCTGGGCGACGACGTCGAGGTCGGCGCCTGCACCACCATCGACCGGGGCACGATGATCGACACCAGCGTCGGATCGGGCACCAAGATCGATAACCTCGTGCAGATCGGCCACAACGTTCAGGTGGGCGAGCACTGCATGTTGTGCGGGCATGTCGGCATCGCGGGCAGTTGCGAGATCGGCGACCGCGTGGTGCTGGCGGGCGATGTGGGCGTGGCGGATCATGTGAAGATCGGCGAGGACAGCGTGATCGGCGCCAAGAGCGGCGTGGGATCGAATGTCGCCCCACGCTCTGTGCTGCTGGGGTTGCCCGCCATACCTGCAGCCGAGGCGGCGCGTGTATACGTCGCCATGCGCCGTGTTCCGGACCTGCTTGGAACGGTGCGCGCGTTGAAGAAACGTCTTTCCGAGATTGACCCTGCGGGGTAGATGTGGCGCCTACTCAACCACGGAGCGTGAAATGTCCTCAGACACCGAGCTTAAGGTCCGCGAAATCATCGCCGAACAAGCGGTTCTGGATGTAGATGAGGTCAAGCCAGAATCGACGCCGGAGGAGCTTGGTCTCGATTCCCTTTCGATGGTCGAGATCGTGTTCGCCATCGAAGAAGCGTTCGACATCACAGTGCCCTTCAACGCCAATGAGCCGAATGCTTCGGATTTCGACATTTCGAACGTGGCGGCGATCGTCAAGGCCGTCGAGGCGCTGCGCGCCGCTGAAGCATGAGACGCGTCGCCGTAACCGGAGTCGGTGTCGTCTCCGCGCTTGGAGTAGGGCGTAAGGCGCATTTCGACGGGCTGAGGGAAGGGCGCTGCGGCATCGGCGAGCTGGAGTTTCGCGATGTTGAGCGGCTCTCGGTGACGATCGGCGGGCAGGCCAAGGATTTCAAATCCGAAGACCATTTCGGCCGGTCGCAGATCGCGTTGCTCGACCGGTTCACCCAGATGGCGCTGATCGCGGGTAAAGAGGCGGTCGAGGATTCCGGAATCGAGATCGACGAGGCTCTGGGACTCAGATCCGCTGTCGTCATCGGCAGCGGTATGGGCGGGCTCGGCACGCTGGACGAGGGCTATCGCACTGTTTTCGAAGAGGGAAAGAACCGGGTTCATCCGTTTGTCGTTCCGCGCTCGATGTCCAACGCAGCCGCCAGCCAGTTGTCCATGGCCTACGGGATCAAGGGGCCGGCCTGGTCGGTTTCCACTGCGTGTTCGTCCTCCAACCACGCAATCGGCCAAGCGTTTCATCTGGTGCGCTCAGGGCTCTCGGACGCCGCTATCACCGGCGGCGCGGAAAGCATGCTCTGCTTCGGCGGCGTCAAGTGCTGGGAGGGGCTGCGCGTGATGTCAAAGGACGGGTGCCGCCCGTTCTGCAAGACCCGCAACGGCATGGTGCAAGGCGAAGGCGCAGCGATCCTGGTGCTGGAGGAGATGGAGAGTGCCAAGGCCCGCGGCGCGCATATCTGGGGCGAGATCGCAGGCGTAGGCATGACCTCGGACGCGGGCGACATCGTGCAGCCCGATCCGGACGGAGCGTCCCGAGCGATCCGGAGCGCGCTGAAGGACGCTGGGCTCGCGCCCGAGCAGATCGGCTATGTCAACGCGCATGGCACGGCGACCGCCGCCAATGACCGGAGCGAATGCACAGCGCTGAAGGACGCGTTCGGCGACCACGCCTACAAGCTTATGGTGTCCTCGACCAAGTCGATGCACGGGCATGGCATCGGGGCGGCCGGGGCCCTGGAGAGCCTGGCGGTCTTGCTGGCGCTGACTGAAGGCGTGATCCCGCCCACGATCGGCTATCAGGAGCCGGACCCGGACTGCGATCTGGACGTGGTTCCGAACGTGGCGCGCGATGCGAAGATCGACGCCGCAATCTCGAATTCCTTCGCCTTCGGCGGCCTGAACGCCGTGCTGGCGTTCAAGAAAGTCTGAGGCTGCGGGAAAAGCCGGCTGCTGCGCCGCCGGCTTTTAATGCTGAGATTTCTCGGGTGGTGATCAGCCTGCAGGTTTCAGCGAATCGAACGCCTTGGTGAAGCCTTTCAGAGAAATCGTGGCGTCATGGTTTTGACCGTCGAGTGAGCGAAAGCCCACCTTAGCTGAGGCGCCAGCTTTCAGCTGGGCGATGAAATCCTCTGCGATTGGTTCAAGAACCCGGCAGCCAACCTTGGTGCAGAAGCGATAAGGCGCGATGCGGGCCTTGCCGCTGTCCACCTGTACGCTGAGACCTTCAGTCAGGACGACGCCAAGCGGCACGACCACCTCCAGCTGCCCCGGAATCTTGGCGCCATTCGACAGCGCTCGGTTTTCGAAGCGCACGATCTTCACCAAGGCGATCGCACGTCCTTCCGCATCAGAAAAGGACTGCGACATCACGCAGATCTCGTTCGGAGCCGGAGCGCACCGGATCTCCCAATCGCCATGTGTGGCCACAAGCGTCGTGGCCTCCTGTGCGCTGGCGGGAGCGGCGAACGCAAGCGACAGCGCCGCTAGAACGATAAGCTTTCTAAGAAAGGTCATTTGATCTCCTGAGATCTTGAATCGCGCGACAGTGGCGCGCGGCGTCTCCGGACCCTTGTCTCTGACGGGGGCCGTGAAATCAACCCGGGTCCACCGCGCTCTCCTGGAATTGAGAAGGGCGCCCCAATCGGAACGCCCTTCCTTTTTAGGATTATCTCTTCCCTGTCGGACTGGCCGCGCCAATCACGAAGGGGACGCTAGTGGCGTCGCGCGCGGTCAAGTGTTTTCGAAGAAACGATAAAATTGGGCGAAAGCCGGCTTTGGCGCGGTGAAAAAAGGCCGCGCCGGCGCGCGGCGCGACAGTCCACAGGGAGGAGATGCCCCACCAGATCCGTCACGGAAGCAGGGCAGACAAATCGTCTCGCGGAAAGGTTAACGCTGCGTTGAGGCGTCTCGCGCTTCGAGCCGATTTTTCACGGGATTTTCAGCTTACGGAATGCTAACGCGCTAGGATGGATTGGATGCCGGCAGGGGCGAGCATGACGGATACAGGCGCGACGGATCGAATTTTCATCGGCGGCGGCGCGGAGGGAGGCGAATACGGCCTTCCGCAATCGATCCTGCTGAAATACGCCAACCGGCACGGACTGATCGCAGGGGCCACCGGCACCGGAAAGACCGTGACCCTTCAGATCATGGCCGAGGCGTTCTCGAACGCGGGCGTGCCGGTGTTTCTGGCGGATGTGAAGGGCGATCTCTCCGGGCTCTGTCAGGCCGGCTCTCCCGCCCACAAGTTGCATGACAAGCTGGTGGCGCGGGCGGAGACGATCGGGCTGGATGATTACGGGTATGACGCCTTCCCGGTGGTGTTCTGGGATCTCTTCGGTCGGCAGGGGCACCCGGTGCGAACCACGATCACCGAGATGGGTCCGCTTTTGCTGGCGCAGCTTCTGGAGCTCAACGACACGCAGGAGGGCGTGCTCAACATCTGCTTCCGCCTGGCCGATGACGAGGGGATGCTGCTGATCGACCTCAAGGACCTGCGGGCGCTGCTGTACTTCGCGGGCGAGCACGCGGCGGAGCTTTCGGTCAAGTACGGCAACGTCTCCCCGGCCTCCATCGGCGCGATCCAGCGGCGGCTGCTGGTGCTTGAAAACCAGGGCGGGACGGGCCTCTTCGGCGAGCCGGCGCTGGAGCTTTCCGACATGATCGCGATTGAGCCGGACGGGCGCGGCCGGGTGAACGTGCTTGCGGCCGATGAGTTGATGCAGGCGCCCCGGCTCTACGCCACTTTCCTGCTATGGCTGCTGTCCGAACTGTTCGAGGACCTGCCGGAGGTCGGCGATCCCGACAAGCCCAAGTTCGTGTTCTTCTTCGACGAGGCGCATCTTCTATTCGACC
>QKHF01000029.1 GCA_003250135.1 Paracoccaceae bacterium
GAGACGAAGGTCCTGCCGGCGATCGAAAAGGCGAAGGCGGGCGGCTGATCAGCCGCCGTGTTTGGCGAGGAAGGCCGAGACCTCCTCGAAGAACTGGTCGAACTCGGGCGTCCCCTCCAGCAGCGCGTGATTGCTGCCCGGCAACTCGACGAGAGTGGCGTCCGGGATAAGTCGCGCAGCCAGCAGCGCCTCGTCCCGGGGCGCCACGCGTTCGCCTGCGCAATGCAAGATCAGCGTGGGAACGCGCACCTGAGGCGCCAGATCGGTGGCGTCCACCTCGGCGTTCATGCGCCAGAGCCGGAGCGCCATTTCGGGACTCGTCGCAATCCGCTGCAGTTCGTCGAAACTTTCACCGACCTCGGGCGGCGCGTCCGGCATGAAGTTCGATGTGAAGAAATGCCGGAACACCGGATTGGGCGAGCCCCAGCCCTGTTCGATCACGTTGGTCAATGTCTCGTACAACTGGCTCTGTTCCGGGTCTGGTCGCCTGTTTCGGCCCCGGATATAGCCGCCATAGATGATCATGCAGGTCACCCGATCCGGGTTCTCCACTGCGTAGCGGATTGAGTAGGCGCCCCCTTGCGAGATGCCGAACAACGCGAACCGGTCGAGGCCCGCGGCCTCTATGACGGCCTCCATGTCGCGCTGCATGGCGTCGAGCGAAATCTCCTCGACCTCCCGGTCCGACAACCCGTTGCCGCGCTGGTCAAACCGGATGAACTGAAACCGCCGCGCGCATTCGGCGAACATCGGACCCCAGCAGGGGCTTTTCCACTCGTAATCGATATGGTTCAGCCAGTTGGGCGCCTTCAGGACCGGAACGCCTTTCCCGACGCTGGCCCAGGCGATCTGAACGCCGTCGGACGATGTCGCGTAACGCACGCGCTGCTGCAGCGCCTCCTCAGGCGGCGGCGTCTCCGCCGGGGCGTCCGGCGTCCATTGCCAGACGCCGATCGGGCGAGAGATGTTCTTGACCCGCTGCCGCCCCAAATTACGAAAATCGCCGCCGATCCGATCTCCGACCGTCTGGTGCACGATATCGGTGACGCAAACGCCGCCGGGCTTGGCGATGGCCTCCATCCGCGCGGCGATGTTGACGCCATCGCCGAATATGTCGCCGTCATCGAAGACGATGTCGCCCAGATTGACCCCGATGCGGTAGGCGATGCGCGAGTCCGGATCGCCGCCCTTCTCACGTTCCAGCATGGCCGTCTGAATCGCCATCGCGGCGCGCACTGCGTCCTGCGCGCTCGGGAATTCCGCCAGCATGCCGTCGCCCGTCGACTTGACGACCCGGCCGCCGCAGGCCGCGACCTGAGGGTCGATCAATTCGCGCCGATGGGCCTTCTGACGCGCGATGATCCCGTCCTCGTCCAGCTCCATCAGACGGCTGTAGCTGGCCATGTCGGCGACCATCACGGCGGCGAGGCGGCGTTCCATATGCGCTCCATAGCCCGGGGAAATTCGCCGCCAAGCCTAGCCCAGGACGCGCATGAATCCTAATGCGGCGGGGCCGCGGGGTCGGGCCCTACTCCGCCGGGCCCTTTTTTTCCTCGATCATGTGCCGCTTCATCAGCGGGGTCTGGGCGAGGACGAAGGCGAAGGTCAGCGGCAGATTGCCGAAGGTCTTGAAGCTGACCCAGAACTCGGTCGTCTGGGTGCGCCACACGGCTTCGTTCAGGCAGGCCATGAACACGAAGAACCAGGTCCAGCGCACCGTCAGCTTGCGCCAGCCCGCTTCGTCCATCGGCAGCATCTCGCCCATCAGGTATTTGAGGTACGAGCGTCCCTGGACGATCAGCCCGAAGCCGAGGATCAGCGCGAATATTCCGTTCACGATGGTCGGCTTCATCTTGATGAAGGTCTCGTCCTGCAGCGCCAGCGTCAGCCCGCCAAAAACGGCGACCACGATGCCGGTGACCACCGCCATGCGCGGCAGGTGGCGGGTCAGCGACCATGAAACCGCGAGCGACGCGATGATCGCCACCATGAACAGGGCGGTGGCGAGGAAGATCGGCCCGGTCTGGCCCATCGCCGCCTTCTCGCCGATCAGCCCGACCATGGCTTCGCCGACCCCCGGCAGGCCCAACAGCCGCTCGCCATAGGTGAACCCGAGGAAGAAGACCGCAAGCGGTCCGATCTCCAGCGCGAATTTCAGTCCGGGGCTGATCTCTCTCTTCATGGCGCGCGGCCTATCCCATTCCACGGGCGGTGTCACCCGAACTCGACCAGAACCGCGCCCAGCGCGATGCAAAGGATCGCTGCGAGGCGCCGGGCCGAGATCGACTCCCGGAATATAAGCACGCCGATCGCCGTGGCGAAGATGATCGAGGTCTCGCGCAGCGCCGCCGCTTCGCCCACCTTGTCCAGCCGGGTCGCCAGCATGATCGAGCCGAAGCTGAGAAACGCGATCAAAGCGCCGGCGACGCCGCGTGTCGCCAATTCTCCGACGTCGAACGGGACCGGGTTTCGCCGCCACCTGACACAGGCGATCACGGGAAATCCCAGCCCGCCGAGCATGAACAACCAGGCGAGGAAGGTGAACGGGTCCGCCGCCAGCCGGATGCCATAGGCGTCGACCGTGGTGTAGGCCGCAACCATCAGGCCGGTCAGGAACGCCATCAGGATCGCGCCCTTCAGCCGCGCGAGATCGCCGAGATCCAGCCTGGCGGCGCGAAGGTTGAAATACGCCAGCGCGAAGATCGCGCAGGAGAGCAGCAGCACCCCCGCCCATTGGCCCGGGGCGAGGCTCTCTCCGAACACCGCCCCGGCGGCGGCGGCGGTGACCAGCGGCCCGGTTCCGCGCGCGATCGGATAGACCACGGTGAAGGCGCCGCGCTGGAAGGCCGAGGACTGGAAGACCTCGTAGACGATGTGGATCAAATAGGCGGCGCCCAGCCAGAGCCACAGGTCGCCGCTCGGCCACGGGACGACGAAGAACGCCACCGGCGCGGCCATCGCGCCATAGCATATATTGATCGCCGCCCGGTTCAGCCAGGGGTCGGCGCCGCCCTTGTTGATCGCCCCGAACACCGCATGGGCGAGCGCCGACAGAAGCACCAGCGTCAGCGCCAGCGTCTGACCGGCGGGCGTCCCGGCCAGCGCGACGATGGTCTCTCCCACGGGATCAGCCGTCGGCGCCGGTCAGGGCGCGGGCGAACTCCATCGGCTCGAAGGGCTGAAGGTCGTCGATCCCCTCGCCCACCCCGATCATGTGCACCGGCAGCCCGGCCTTCCTGGCCAGCGCCACCAGAATGCCGCCGCGCGCCGTGCCGTCCAGCTTGGTCATCACGAGGCCGGTCACGTCGGCGATCTTGGTGAACACCTCCACCTGGTTGACGGCATTCTGGCCGGTGGTCGCGTCCAGCACAAGCAGCGTATTGTGCGGAGCGGTTTCATCCAGCTTGCGGATCACCCGGACGATCTTCTCCAACTCCGCCATCAGGTCGCCCCGGTTTTGCAGGCGCCCGGCGGTGTCGATCAGCAGGATGTCGGCACCCTCCGCCTGCGCCTGCGCCAGCGCGTCATAGGCGAGGCTGGCGGGATCCGAGCCCTCGGGCGCGGTCAGCACCGGCACCCCCGCGCGCTGGCCCCAGATCTGAAGCTGCTCGACGGCGGCGGCCCGGAACGTGTCGCCCGCCGCGATCACCACCTTCTTGCCCGCCTCGCGCAACTGGCTGGCCAGCTTGCCGATGGTGGTGGTCTTGCCCGAGCCGTTGACGCCCACCACCAGCACCACCTGCGGGCGCTTGGCGTAGATCGGCAGAGGTTTGGCGACCGGCTCCAGCACCCGCGCGACTTCCTCGGCCAAAAGGCGCTTCAGTTCATCCGCCCGCACCTTCTTGCCGAACCGCCCTTCGGCCACCGCGGCGGAGACCTTCATCGCCGTCTCGACGCCGAGATCGGTCTGGATCAAGAGCTCCTCCAGCTCCTCCAGCGCCTCGTCGTCCAGCACGCGCCGCTCGGCGATCGCAGAGACGCCTTCATCCAGCTTGGACGAGGATTTCAGCAGCCGGTCTTTGAGTTTGCCGAAAAAGGACATGGCGCTCGCTCCGGATTGGGACCGCCGTCACATAGCCTTTGCGGCGCACGGAGGGAAGTCAGACCCGGAACGCGAAACGGAATATCGTAAGGAGAAAAATTGATCGCCGCCGAAATCCCTGCGACGCTCGGGCCTTAACATGGATTCGCCGCGCACGGCGACTGGGGGAGGAATTAAACATGTCCGCGAAAATTGATCCTGCAATGATGAAATTG
>QKHF01000153.1 GCA_003250135.1 Paracoccaceae bacterium
TCGCGACCGGTTCGCATTCAACGAGGACGCCGAGATCGCCGTGGAGGTGTTCCCGGGCGAGGTGGACGACGAAAAGATCGGCGCGTTGGGCAAGATCGGGCTGTCGCGCGCCAGCGTCGGCGTGCAGGACTTCGACCCCAAGGTCCAGAAGGCGATCCATCGCGAGCAGAGCTTCGAGTTGACCCGCCACGTGATCGACGGCTTGCGCGCCGCCGGCGCGAGACGTGTGAATGTCGACGCGCTGTACGGCCTTCCCTACCAGACGCGCGAGGGGCTGGAGCGCACGATCGACCAGACCGTTGAACTGGGGCCGGATCGGGTCGCCCTGTTTGGTTACGCCCATGTGCCGTGGATGTCGCGCCGCCAGAGCATGATCCCGGTCGACGCGCTTCCTGGTCCGGATGAGCGGGTCGTCCAGTACGAGGCGGCGGACAGACGCCTCAGGGATCACGGCTATGAACATGTCGGCATCGATCATTTCGCCAGGCCCGACGATCCGATGGCCGTCGCCGCCCGCGAGGGGCGTCTGAGGCGCAATTTCCAGGGCTATACGACCGATGACGCCGACGCGCTGATCGGTATGGGGGCCTCCGCCGTCAGCCGCCTGCCGCAGGGCTATGCGCAGAACCAGGCCTCGACTGCGAACTATCAGGCTGCGGTGGCGAAAGGTGGCCTCGCCACGGCCCGCGGCGCTGAACTGTCCGCCGACGACAAGCTGCGCGCCCATGTGATCGAAAGACTGATGTGCGACCTCGCCTTCGATGGCGACGCGCTGGTGGACCGGTTCGGCCCGTTCGCCGCATCGATGCTATCGATCGCTGACGGAATCCCGGAACGATTTCCCGACGCCGTCGACGTTCGCGGGCCGAAAAGCTTTCAAATCGTTAAGGCGCAACGACCATTGGCCAGATGCGTCGCGGCCGCGTTTGACGCCTATCTCGAATCCGGGGAGGCGCGTTACTCTAACCTCGTCTGAAAGGGATTCGGCGCGGAGACGCCGCCCTCGCGGATTTCAGATCCAGAAGCTCTGCGCGCCCGCTCGGGGGGGACGCCGGGCCATACATATCCCCGGGCGGAACGGTGTTTTCATCCTCAATTGGGAGAGCCCCCGAAATGCCTTCACGCAAGACGAACCCGGACGGAGCCGCCCGGCCCGCCGTGGACCTGCAGGCCTTCGCCGAGGTCAACCGCCGCTCGGTGCATGCGATGACCGAAATGAACCGGCGCATGTTTCGAGCGATGCTGGACGTGCAGTCCGAGATTCTGGATTTCACCCAGCGTCGGCTGACTGAGGACGTCGCAGCCGCCCGGATGCTGGCCGGCTGCAAAGAGCCGGAGACGGCGGTCAAGATCGTCCAGGGCTTTCAGGCCAGGGCGATGGAGGACTTCGCGAAAGAGGCGGGCGAACTGATGCGCATTGGCGCGTCCGTCGCCATGATGCCCGCCGCGCCAGCCGCCGAGAGCGACTCGCCGTCCCCGGAGGAGTAAGCGCTACGACGCGGACGCGCCCGGGCCCCGCGTCCGGGCGCACTCGATTCCCGCTTTTCTGGCGCATATCGCGTCAATTTGCCCCATATTTCGCCGCGATTTCCCCAGGGACCGCTATCTATTGCGACCTGTCATATATTTTTTGCTTTGAGATTTCGGCGAAACAAGGCATCGTTTTCCTACTGTTTCATCAGCGAAAGAAAGGAGGTGACCAATGTCGAGTGAGATATTGGATCTGTCGTTGCGCCGTGCATGGGCGGTGATGCTTTCGGAGCAGCCTCCGATTCTTCGCTGACGATGCGTGTGTCGGGCTGAGGAAGCCCGACCCGACGTGGGACAGACCAGACTCACGGGGGGCCGCCCAGAGCGGCCCCTTCCGTTTTTTGGCGGAGTGCGCGAGGAAGGAGCATGATCCGCGTCACCGACCATATCCAGATCGCCGAGTGGGAGATCACCGAAAGTTTCGCGCGCGCCTCCGGCCCCGGCGGGCAGAACGTCAACAAGGTCTCGACGGCGGTGGAGTTGCGGTTCGAGGCGGAGCGCTCGCCGCATCTGCCTGCGGACGTGAAAGCGCGGCTGAAGCGTCTCGCCGGGCGGCGCTGGACCAAGGAGGGGGCGATCGTCCTGTTCGCCGACCGCCACCGCAGCCAGATCCGCAACCGCGAGGACGCGATGGAGCGGCTGATCGCGTTGATCGCCGCCGCCGCTGAGCGCCCCAAGCCGCGTCGCAAGACCCGCCCCACGCTGGCCTCGAAGAAGCGCCGTATGGACGCCAAGACGCGCCGTGGCGAGGTGAAGCGCCTGCGCGGGTCGCCGACCGACGAAGGGTGAGACGGCGAAAGGCCGAGCAAGCGCGGCCGGTCACCCTTCGGCTTTTCGCGCGACCAGCCCCCTGATCGAACGGCCGAGTCTGCGGGACCTCGTGGTCCACCAGATCACTGCGCCGGTCAGGCCGAAGACGACCATCGCCACGCTGGTGATGTCCGCCAGCCAGGTGCCGAGATCCCGGCCCAGCCATCCCCGGCGGTGCAGCCCTTTGAACAGGGCGCCCCAATAGATCTTCGAGTGCAGCAACTCGCCGTTCGGGGCGAAGGTTTCCCGCCGGTAGCTTGTCTTGACGAAGTAGTGTCCGGTCGGCTGCGTGACGATCACGTGGCCGGAGGTCTTCTTGAAGTCGAAGCTGGGACGGTCGTGATAGACCTTTTCCTCGACGTTCTGGATCGGCTCCCTCGGCCAGACCGATGTGGCGATGGCGGTGGCGGATTGCAGAGAGACAGGCTCCGCGGCCGGCCAGTCGTCGAAGCGGCTTTCCGGGTAGGACGGCCCCTCCAGCACGGCAAGAAAGGGTTTCGCGTGGTTCAGGAACAGTCCGGTCGCCCCGATGATGACGATCCAAGGGAAGATGAAGATTCCCAGCCATGCATGGATGGTCCGAAACAGCCGCATCACGCGGCCTTTCGCGTTTGTCGTGCTCGCCATCGGGGTCTCTCTCGTCCCGTTAAGTTCGGCTCCGATGATGCGAGGAGATTGCGGCGTCAGCAAGTCCGCCAGCCCGCGTTCCCACCCGTTGGTTTCGGGTGACTAGGCGGAATGGGCGAGGGGGGCGCTCCCCCGCCCGTCGCGTCAGAGGTTCAGCTGATAGCTGGCGGGCGTGAACCGATAGCCGTCGCCGTGTTTTTCGGCGTACCCGACGGCCGGGAAGGGAATGTGATAGCCGCTGAACGGAATTTGCTCGGTCGCGATCATGTCCAGTAGCCGCATCCGAGACGCCGCGCCCGCCTCCTTGTCCATGTCGAAGCGCACATGCCAATCCGGGCGCTGGAGCGACAGCACATGGTGATTGCAGAAATCGGCGCCGTGCAGCAGGCGGCGGCCCTCGCTCTCCAGATGGAAGGCGGAGTGTCCGGGCGAATGGCCATGCGAGGCCACCAGCGTGACGCCGGAGACGACATCCTGCCCGTCCTCCAGGAAGGTTGTCTGATCGGCGAGCGCGAACACATTGCGCTCAAGGGTCTTCTGATAGTCCTCGCCGCGCGCGTCCGAATTCGCCTTCCACCAGTCGAACTCGGTGCGCGAGGTGACGTAGCGCGCATTCGGGAAGGCGGGCGCATCGCCCTCGACCAGACCGCCGATGTGGTCGCCGTGGAAATGGGTGATGACCACGATATCGACGTCTTCGGGGTTGATCCCGCTCTCGATCATCCGTTGACGCAACTTTCCGCGTTGCGGCCCCCCGCCCTCGCCGTTGCCGGTGTCGAACAGGATCACCTCCGACCCTGTGTTCAGCACGATGGGGGTGTACTGGTTCTCGGATTTATCTGAGGGCAGGAAATTCGCCGTCGCAAGCGCCGCGACATCGTCGGGGACCTGATCGACGCCGAAGGTCTTGGGCAGGTCGCCGAACTGGACGAATCCGTCAAGAATCGCCGTCACCTCGAACCCGCCCAGCCGGTAGCGATAGAAGCCGGGGCGCTGGACGCCGAGCTGCGGCGCCTTGGCGAATGCAGGCGTCGCAGCGGTCGCCGCCAGCCCGGTCAGTGCCGCGCGGCGTGAGATCTTCAGGTCGTGCATAGTCTCCTCCCATGGCGCTTTTCTATCCCGGAGGATGTAAAGCGCACCGACCAAACGGGTAGCGCCCGAATTGGCGCTTCGCCTAAATGGCGATCACAGAGTTGTGAGAGAGGAAAGCCGATGACCGAATGGACCGTCTACCTATCCGGAGAGATTCATAC
>QKHF01000316.1 GCA_003250135.1 Paracoccaceae bacterium
CGTGCTTTACGCCAAAAAGATCGACAAGGCCGAGGCGCGGATCGACTGGACCCGCCCGGCGGCGGAACTGGACCGGCTGATCCGCGGCCTCTCGCCCTTCCCCGGCGCTTGGGCCGAGGTCGCGGGCGAGCGGGTGAAGGTTCTGATGGCCGCGCCAGAGGAGACCACTCTATCTGGTTCGCCGGGCGAGGCGCTGGACGACGCGCTGCTGATCGGCTGCGGCGCGGCAGGGGCGGCGCTCCGCCTCAAGACCTTGCAGCGGGCGGGCAAAGGGGCCATGTCAGCAGAGGACTTCCTGCGCGGCTTTCCCATCGCTGCGGGCGCGAAACTGACCTGAAGGAGCTTCACGATGTTCTCCTGGATCGGCGCGATCGTCATCGGCGGCATCGCCGGCTGGCTGGCCGAGAAGTTCATGCGGTCCGACATGGGGCTGCTGGCCAATATCGCGCTGGGGATCGTCGGAGGTTTGGTGGCGCGGTTCATCGCCTCCTTCATCGGCCTCGGCATCACTGGCACCCTCCCGTATCTGGTCGCCTCGGTCGCGGGCGCCTGCCTTCTGATCTTCCTGGCGAGGGCGATCCGATGACCCCCATCTTGAGAGAGGCCCGCAAGGGCGACTTCGCCGCCGCGGCCGAGCTGCTTTCAGCCTCCTTCGGCGGAGGGGCCGAGGCGCAGATCGTCAAGGACCTGCGCAAGGACGGCGACATGCTGGTCGAGTACGTGGCCGAGGACGCGAACGGCCTCGCCGGTTACATCGCCTTTTTCCGGATCGTCATGGACCCGCCCGCGAACATGCCCGTGGCCGGGCTCGGCCCGCTCGCCGTGCGCGAGGACAAGCAGGGCAAGGGACTGGCGGGCAAGCTGATCGAGATGGGCCTGCAGCGCATGCAGCGTGACGGTATCGGTTTTGTCGTGGTTCTGGGCGACCCGGCGGTCTACGCCTCGCACGGCTTTGCGCCACAGCCCGCCGAGGCGCTGGAGTGCCGTTACTCCGGCCCCAATCTGTTGGGGCTGCCGTTCAGCACCCGGATGGCGCGCCCCGTGGGCGAGGCGCGTTATCCGAAAGCCTTCGACGCGTTCTGAGGATTACGCCAGCGCCTGCGTCAGGAAGGCGATGGTCCGGTCCCAGGCTTCCTTCGCCGCCGCCTCGTCATAGCGGGCCTCGCGCGTGTCGTCGTTGAAGGCGTGGTTGACGTCGTCATAGATGAACAGCCGGTAATTCACGCCCGCCGCATCCAGCGCCGCCTTGTAGGCGTCGATCCCGGCGTTGACCCGCTGATCGAGACCGGCGTAGTGCAGCAACATCGCCGCCTTGATCTTAGGCGCGTCCTCAGCGGGCGGCTGCTCGCCGTAATATGCGACGCCCGCCTTCAATTCAGGATCGTTCACCGCAAGCAGGTTCGTATACAGGCCGCCCCAGCAGAATCCGACGGCGCCGACTTTCCCCGTCGTCGCCTCGTGGCCCCGCAGAAAGGTGGCGGTGGCGACCAGATCGGCGATCGTGACCTGCGGGTCCAGCGCCATGTTCAAATCGCGCGCCTGATCGGAATCCTCGGGCGTGCCGCCGACCGGCGACAGGAGGTCGGGCGCGAGCGCCACAAACCCCGCGACCGCGAGACGGCGCGCAATATCCTCGATATGCGCGTTCAGGCCCCGGTTCTGGTGGATCACCACGACTCCGGGCCGCGGGCCGTCGGCCTCGGCGGGAAGCGCGAGGTGGCCCCGCAACTCGCCGCTCGCGCCGGGATAGGAAATGGTCTCCGCCTTCACGCGCGGGTCGGTCTCAGGGATCATCGCGGCCTGCGCCCCGCCGCCCTCCAGCGCATGCAACGCCGCCGCGGCCGCCGCCGTTCCGCCCGCGATGCGGGTCAGCGTGTTGATGAACTTGCGCCGGTCCATGCTGACATGGGTGTAGTCGTCATAGAGATCGATCATCTCCTGCGTGACGCTGGGCGCGTCGTTCGGCGTCTTGGTCATGTTCTCCTCCCGACCGGGTCCAGCCCGGCTTTTTACGCAACGGCGCGGACTCTACATCGAATCCGGTGCGCGAATATGACGATTTCGAGAGGGCGCCGCCCCGCGGAACGGGCGCGGATCAGTGGTTCTTCGGCGGGCGCGGCTTGTAGAGCGGCATGGCCCAGCCGAACACCAGCGCCGCAGCCCGGATGGCGAAGGTGGCGCCGCCGCAAACCAGCGCAGACAGCAGCGAGTCCTCGGTCAGCGCATACGCCCCGACCCCCGCCAGCGCGCCCAGGAAGGCTGCGGTGGCGTAGATCTCCCGCCGCAGCACCAGCGGCAGCTCGTTGCAGATCACGTCGCGGGCGAGGCCACCGAACGTGCCGGTGACGACGCCCATCAGAACCATGATCAGCCAGCTTGCGCCGGTCTGGCGCGCGGCGGCGACACCCACCGTGACCGCAACGGCGAGACCCGCCGCGTCGGCCCACATCAGGGCTCGCAGCCGGTTCTCGAACTTCGAGGCCAGCACGAACATCGGCACGGCGGCGGCTGCGGCCACGATCAGATAGGTCGGGTCCTTGACCCAGAACACCGGCGTCCGGTCCAGCACCAGATCACGAAAGGTGCCGCCGCCCATGCCCGTCACGCAGGCGATCAGGATGAAGCCGAAAATGTCCAGCTGCGCGCGCGAGGCGGTCAGCGCCCCGGCGATGGCGAAGACGAAGACGGAGGCGAAGTCGAGCGTCTGGATCAGGGTCACGCGGCGTCCCCTCCGGCCTTGGCGGGCTTCGCTTTCTTCGACTTCTTGGGTTTGAAGGGCTTCATGCCGTCTCGGGCGAGCTGGTCGGCGCGCTCGTTCTCGTCATGCCCGGCATGGCCCTTGACCCATTCCCAGGTCACGTCGTGGCGGGCGCGCGCATCGTCCAACCGGCGCCAGAGATCCTCGTTCTTCACCGGCTTCTTCGCGGCCGTCTTCCAACCATTCCGCTTCCAGCCGTGGATCCACTGGGTGACCCCGCCCTTCACGTAAGCGGAATCGGTGACGATGGTGATCGCGGCGCCGCGCGACAGCGTCTCAAGCGCCATGATCGCCGCCATCAGCTCCATGCGATTGTTGGTGGTCTCGGCCTCGCCGCCCTTCAGCTCGCGCTCCTTGACCAGCCGGTCGCCGTCGCTGGCGATCAGCAGAACGCCCCAGCCGCCGGGGCCGGGATTGCCCGAGCATGCGCCGTCTGTATAGGCGGTCAGGGTGGGCATAGTCGCGACGTCCCCTAGCGTTCGGCGAGGGCCAGTCGCAGGCCGAGACCCGCGAAGGAGGCGGCGAAGGCGCGCCGGATCCATGTCATCGCCGTCTCGTTCTCGACAACGCGGGCGCGGAGAGCCCCAGCCAGGAACGCGTAGCCGGTGAAGACGAGGAAGGTCAGGGCGACGAACACCAGGCCCAACTCGACCATCATCGCGCCGGGCGCCGGATGATCGGCCGGGATGAACTGCGGCAGGAAGGCGAGGAAGAACAGCGGCAGCTTCGGGTTCAGTAGATTGAGCGCGATCCCCTGCCCGATCAGGCTGGCGGGGCTGCGCGGCCCCTGCGTCCGCACCTGCAGCGCGCCGGTCTCGCGCAGCGCCGACCAGGCCATGAACATCAATAGCGCAGCGCCCGCGATCTTCACCG
The DNA here is from genome assembly GCA_003250135.1 of Paracoccaceae bacterium. GTDB lineage: Bacteria > Pseudomonadota > Alphaproteobacteria > Rhodobacterales > Rhodobacteraceae > SZUA-547. Next base: position 3,632 of record QKHF01000316.1, read on the forward strand.
CCTGGAACAGGATCGCGCTGGCGTGAAGGATCGCCGCCAGCCCCGCCAGCGCCGCCGCCAGGTGGACCGCCGTGCTGATGGCGCAGCCGAGCGCCGCCAGCACCCCGGCGCGCGCGCCCTGCGACAACGCCGAGGACAGGGTGTAGATCACGCCGATGCCCGGCGCGACGCACACGACCAGCGCGGTCAGCACGAATTCAGGCTGCATCGGCGCCCTCCGCCGGGCGCTCTCGAAGGATGCGGGGCACCTTGAAGTCGACATTCTCGCGGGCGGTCTCGACCACCTCCACCGTGACCGCGTAGCGGGCCCGGAAAGCGTCGATCACCTCTTCCACCAGTTCCTCGGGCGCGCTGGCCCCGGCGGTGACGCCCACCGCCTGCGCGCCCTCGATGGCGCGCCAGTCGATGTCCCCGGCGCATTGCACCAGTTGCGAATAGGCGCAGCCAGCGCGCTTGCCGACCTCGACCAGCCGCTTGGAGTTCGAGGAGTTCGGCGCGCCGATCACCAGCAGCGCGTCGATCTTCGGCGCGACCGCCTTCACCGCCTCCTGCCGGTTGGTGGTGGCGTAGCAGATGTCTTCCTTGTGCG
>QKHF01000294.1 GCA_003250135.1 Paracoccaceae bacterium
GCGGCGGTGCTCAGCGCCGATCTCGACGCGGGCGGCCGACCGCTCGCGCCGCCGCGCATTCTCTCGTCTATTGTCTGGGGTCAGGATTCTTTGCATGCCGCGTTCGGCGGCGTGGTGCCGGAGATCGCCGCCCGCGCCCATGCCGAGCGTCTGGATTACTGCGTCGAAGCGGCGCTGAAAGACGCCGGGCTGACGCTGGCCGGGATCGACGCCGTCGCCGCCACCGCCGGACCGGGGCTGATCGGCGGGGTTCTCTCGGGCGTGATGTGCGCCAAGGCGATCTCCGCCGCGGCCGGGCTGCCGCTGATCGGGGTGAACCATCTGGAAGGGCACGCGCTGACGCCGCGCCTGTCGGACGGGATCGACTATCCCTTTCTCTTGCTCCTCGTCTCGGGCGGGCATTGCCAGCTGATCGCCGTCGACGGGCTGGGCGAGTACACGCGCATGGGCGGCACCATCGACGACGCGCCGGGCGAGGCCTTCGACAAGACCGCCAAGCTTCTGGGCCTCGGCTATCCCGGCGGGCCCGAGGTGGAGCGCGAGGCGAAGACGGGCGATCCCGCGCGCTTCGACTTTCCCCGCCCGCTGCTGGACCGGCCGGGCTGCGAGATGTCCTTCTCCGGCCTCAAGACCGCGCTTCGCCGGGCGCGCGACGTGATCGTGGCTGAGAAGGGCGGGCTGACCGCTGAAGACCGCGCGGATCTCTGCGCCGGGTTTCAGCAGGCCGCCGCCGACGTGCTGGCCGAGAAGACCAGCCGCGCCATGGAGGCGTTTCGCGGCGCCCGTCCAGGTCTCGCCGATCCCGTGCTCGCCGTGGCGGGCGGCGTGGCGGCGAACGCCTGCATCCGCGCAGCTTTGTCGGACGCGGCGGCGGCGCAGGGGTTCCGCTTCACCGCGCCGCCCCTCTCGCTTTGCACCGACAATGCGGCGATGATCGCCTGGGCGGGGCTTGAGCGCCTCGCCCGCGGCGAGCGCGACGGTATGGAGCTGAAGGCGCGGCCCCGCTGGCCGCTGGACCCGGACGCTGCACCGATGCTGGGGTCCGGCAAGAAGGGGGCGAAGGCGTGAGCGGAGCGTTGAACGACGGGCCGGTGGCTGTGATTGGCGCCGGCGCATTCGGAACCGCGCTGGCGATCGCCCTGGCTGGGGGCGGAGCCAGTACCGTGCTGCTGGGCCGCAACGCGGAGGCCGCCGCGCGCATGGCGGAGACGCGAAAGGCCGAGAAGGGCGGCGCAACGCTGCCCGATCTGGTGACGCCCACCGCCGATCCGGCCATGCTGGCGGACGCGCCGCTGGCGCTTATGGCCGTTCCCGCGCAGATGACCCGCTCCGTTCTGGCCCAGCATGACGCGGCGATCCCTCCCGAAGCGCCGCTGGTTCTCTGCGCCAAGGGCCTGGAGAAGGGGACGCTTGACCGCCAGTCCGAAATCGCCGCCGAGGTCGCGCCCGACCGCGCCGTCGCCGTGCTGACCGGGCCGAGCTTCGCCGCCGAGATCTCGCTTGGCCTGCCCACGGCGGTGACGCTGGCCTGCGCCGATCTGAAGCTGGGCGAGGAGATCCAGAGGCGACTGGCCGCGCCGATGCTGAGGCTCTATCTGACCGATGACGTGGTCGGGGCCGAGATGGGCGGGGCGCTGAAGAACGTCATCGCCATCGCGTGCGGCGCGTCAGTGGGCCGGGGTCTTGGGGAATCCGCCCGCGCGGCGCTGATGACCCGCGGCTTCGCCGAACTGTCGCGCATCGTCGTGGCGATGGGCGGCCGGGCCGAGACCGCGGCGGGCCTGTCCGGCCTCGGCGATCTGGCGCTGACCTGCGCGTCCGACAAGTCGCGCAACTTCGCCTTCGGGCTTGAACTGGGACAGGGCCGGACGCCCGATGAGAGCGCCGCCGACGGTCGGACGTATGAGGGCGCAGCGACGGCCGACGTGGCGGTCGCGCTGGCGAGAAAACTGGGGGTCGAGGCGCCGATTTGCGCCGTGGTGGCCGATCTGGTCGCCGGACGCTGCGACATTGACGGCGCCATCGCCACGCTGCTGGCGCGGCCGCTGAAACGAGAATCTTGAGGAGAGACCGACATGCTGTTCGCCGTGATCTGCAACGACAAGCCGGACCATCTGGAGGTGCGCCTCGCCAATCGTCCGGCGCATGTCGATTATCTGAAGGAGACCGGCGCCGTGCTGGCCGGGCCGTTTCTGGACCCGGCGGGCGAGATGTGCGGCAGCCTCGTTGTGATCGAGGCGGAGGATCGCGCCGCCGCCGAGAACTGGGCCGCGAACGAGCCTTACGCCAAGGCGGGCCTGTTCGACAGCGTCGCCATCCGTCCCTGGAAACGCGTGATCGGATAAGGAGCGCCATGATGGCCTATTGGCTGTTCAAATCCGAGCCGAACGCGTGGAGTTGGGACGACCAGGTCGCCAAGGGCGACGCGGGTCAGGAATGGGACGGCGTGCGCAACTATCAGGCCCGCAACAACATGCGCGAGATGAAGGTCGGCGATCTCGGCTTTTTCTATCACTCGGTGAACGAGAAGCGCATCGTCGGCGTGGTCGAGGTCTCGGCCGAGGCGCACCCCGACAGCACCACCGACGATCCGCGCTGGGAGTGTGTGGACATCAAGGCTGTCGCTCCGATGCCGAACCCGGTGACGCTGGCCGACATAAAGGCTGAGCCGCGCCTCTCCGAGCTTGCGCTGGTGCGCCAGTCGCGCCTGTCCGTCGTCCCGGTGTCGGATGCGGAATGGGCGTTGATCTGCCAAATGGGCGGGTATCGGGCGTAAGACCCGTTTTGACCGCTTCCCGGATCGCATTCTAGAATGATCGGACGGCCCGAGGCGAGGCCGGCGTCCTCACAGGAACCGCCATGGATGCGTTAGAGCCCCACTCCAGCGAGATTCGACTGGTTCTGCCGGTGGGCCTTGGCGCGATTCTGGCGGCGGCGGTGTCGCTGGGCACCTGCTACGCCGGCATCGTGGGCGGGGCGATCCTCGGCGTGCAGTGGTTTGACCTCAATCCCCATGTGCAGGCGGTGCTGATGTGGGGTTTTGCGCTGGTGGCGCTCTGGTTCCTTTGGACCAACCGCAAGAAGCATGGGTCGAACCTGCCCATGGGCATGGCGGCCTTCGCGGTCGCGCTGCTGATCGGCACGCTTTACATCCATTACGACCAGCGGCTCGAGGCCTTCGCCTACGTGATCCTCGTCATCGCCGCGCTGGTCAATCAGAACATATTCCTGCGTTCGCTGAATGAAACCGTGCTGGCGCAGGCCGACCGGATCGACGGGCTGAACCGGCGGCTCTCCCGCACGGTCGAAACTCAGCAGGACGAGATCAGCCGCTTGGGCCGCCTGAAGGAGTTTCTCGCGCCGCAGGTCGTGGACCTCATCGTGAAGGACGGCGCCGAGGACCTGCTGAAGACCCATAGGCGTTACATCGCCTGCCTGTTCTGCGACATCCGCAACTTCACCGCGACGTCCGAGGCGATGGAGCCCGAAGACATCATCGAAGTGCTTCAGACATTTCACGGCAAGGTTGGCGAGCTCGCCGCCGCGCGCGGGGGAACCATCGGGTTCCGGGCCGGCGACGGCGTGATGGTGTTTTTCAACGACCCGCTGCCCTGCGACGCGCCGGTGCTGGAGGCGCTGCGCCTGGCGGCCGAGATTCGCGACGCCTTCGACGACGTGCGCCGGCCATGGGCGGCGCTGGGTCACGGGCTGGGCGTCGGATTCGGGGTGGCCAGCGGCTACGCCACGCTGGGGCTGGTCGGGCAGAGCGGACGCGCCGACTACACCGCCATCGGCAATGTGGTGAACCTCGCCGCACGGCTGTGCGACGAAGCCAAGGACGGCGAGATTCTGACCGACCAGCGCGCCTATCTGGACGTGGAGAGCGCGGTCGAGGCGGCGCCTCTGGGCGGGTTGGAGATGAAGGGCGTCGGGCGCCCGGTCGAAGCGTTCCGGGTGTCTGCGATTTCGACTGACTGACGGCTCAGCGGCTCCGGTAGGGCGAGCGCTGCGGACGCACCACCATTTCCATCACGCAGGACCGGTTCGGCATCGTCACCGCCATCGCCGCCATCTCGGCGATATCCTCGATATGGATCATCCGGTCGGGGTCCAGCGTTTCGGTGTTGGTGAGCGGCGAATAGACGAAGCCGGGATGGAGCAGCGTCACCCCGACGCCGGCC
>QKHF01000299.1 GCA_003250135.1 Paracoccaceae bacterium
TGCAACGCTATGACGCCCCGGTTTCAGGCGTTGCGCCGACATCGCTCACTGTAAAACCCTCCGCCGCCGATCGGATTGGAAGCGTCGACGTCGCGTCGGTGAACGAGGCGTCGCCGGCGATGTCGATCACCGGTCTTGCGCCCCATGCGCTGGCTGCGGATGGAGCGTCCCAGACCAGCGTAGCCGCGTTGCGCGTCGCCTATCCCGGCGCCGCGGCCGATAGCGGTATGGCTTGGGCGACCCTTGCGGACGAGCCCGCGCGGACCGCGCCGGCGAACGTCGCGCCGGTTGCGGCTGCGGTGCAGGTCGCCTCTATCTCGCCGGATATTCTGTTGGCCTTGGGCGCGCCGCTTGAAACGGCCCCCGAGGCGATCGGCGGTCCGGTCGATGCGGTGACGATCAACGGACTCGCCGCCGGATTGGAGACGTCTGCGCCGAATTCCGCCGCGCCGCTTGCCGCGCCAATTCAAGTGGCGTCCGTCTCGCCTGACCTGCCCAGGGGCGCGCCGCTGGCGCCCGCACCCGGAGCGTTCAGCGCGCCGGCCGATGCGATCGGCATTCGGCGCGAGCCGGCGGACCTGCTGCTCACGCCCCCGATCGCCGTTGCGCCTGAGATCATTAAGGACGAGCCGATCCGCGTGGCGTCGCTCGATCCGATCATTGCGGATTGGGAGAACGCGGCGCTCGCCGCGCGTCTGATCGATCCTGCGCCTGTCTTCGATCTTCCGTCCACGCCGAACGTGACGGTCGATCCGTCCGCCGCATTCACCGAGCCTTTGGACGCTTTGACCGCGACGGCGGCGTCGCGGGTTCCCGCATCGCCAAATTCAGCGGCCGTCGCCGCGTTGGACGCTCCGACCTTTGGCATGAGCGCTCCCTCCACCCCGTCCGAGCCGGGCGCCGCCTATCGCGACGATCAGGGCAGGCTGGCGGCTTTGCGGGCGGTTTCCGCGCCGCAACCTGCGGCCCAGGCTCAGGTTGAGACCTGGGTCGATGAGCGTCCCGCCTGGATCCGCAATGGCGTGACGCCTCAGCCGAATCCCAAGGGTCTTCCGGTCATCGCCATCGTGATCGACGAAGTGGGCGCGTATGGCGCGCCGGTCGAGGCGGTGCGAAGCATGTCTCCGATGGTCACCACCTCGGTCATTCCGTCGACGCCCGACGCCGACAGGATCGCCATGAACCTGCGCCTGAGCCGGCGCGAGGTGCTGGTCCACCTGCCGATGGAGGCCAGTGGCAAGGCGGATCTGGGGCCGCGTCCGATCCTGACCGGCATGAGCACCATTCAGGTGCAGGAAACGACCTGGTGGCACATGACCCGGTTTGACGGCTATGTCGGCGTCAACACGCACCGGGGCGGCGTGGCCACCCGCGACCGCCGCGTCATGGAGGCGATCATGCCTCTGCTGTCTGAGCAGGGCCTGATCTTCCTGGACAGCCGCAATGCGAAGGACAGCGTGGCCGAGGAGGTCGCCAAGGAGGCCGGGTTGCTCGCGGCCAGCAACAGCTTCTTCATCGACGAAAAGACCTTTACCAGCGCGATCTATCGCCAGTTGGACGCCGCCGCGGCCCATGCGAAGCGCCATGGCGGCGCGATCGCCATAGGCAATCCGCATGAGGTGACGGTTCAGGCGGTCAAAGCCTGGATGAAGAAGCACGATGGTGTGAAGGTCATGGTCCAGCCGCTGACCCATGTGACCCAGGTTCTGAACGGCCGACGCGGCGATCAGATCATCGTGGCGGGAACGCCGCCGAAGCGGCCGCCGCCGCCGATCAACGTCTCAGAGGTCGCCGGGAAGCTTTCGGACAGCGCCTCTCAGTCGATCACCGATACGCTATCGGGCATTGCCGCTGATATTAGCGAGCGCCTGTTCAACCGCTGAATTGTTGATCTTGACGCCGCGCGCCTGAACCGCCGCGCGGGTCAGCATCTCCTGAATATCCGACTGCGCGAGCGAGTTGATCTGTGCGGCGAGGGAGACTTCCTCCGCCTTCGATTCCTCGCCCGACGGGGCTTCAATCTCGAAGACCTGCGCGATCACCACCTTCTGGCCGCCGTCAAGCGCCGCCCAAGCTGCGCCGCCGGCGTTCTTTTCGAACAGCGTCCGGACCAGATCGCTCGGCAAATCGGGCGACGCGCCGCTGCGGGTCAGGTTCTCGCTGGTCGAAAGCGTCTTGCCGAAGATGTCGGCCTCGGCCGCCAGTAAGTCCCCCTGATCCACGCGATCCGTGATCTGCTGGGCCAGTTCGGCCAGCGCCGCGGCAGTCCGCTCAGCCATAAGGCTTTCGGCCACGGCGGCGCGCACTTCGTCAAGCGGCCGCAGGGCGGGCGGGACGATCCCGGTCAGGCTGAAAACCACCACCGAGTCGTCCGAGAGCGAAATGGGCTCGGAAACGGCGCCTTCTTCGGCCGCGAACAACGCCGACAGGAACACCGGGTCCGCCGCCGCGCCGGTCGTCGCCGCGCCGTCGGCTGACGCGCCGTCGGCGTCGACAGCCGGTGTCTCCGCAACCTCGAGGCCCATATTGCGGGCGATCAGGTCCAGATCCGCGCCGCCGGCGACGAAATCGCTGATCTCGGTCTCGATGCGCAACACCTCCTCAAGCGCCTTGTCATGGCGGACCGTTTGCAGAAGCTCTTCGCTGACATCCTCGAAACTCTTGGACGCGCCGGGCGTGATGGCGTCGACCTGAAGCAGCGCCGGGCCGAAATCCGTCTGGACCGGGCCGACGACGCCCGGTTCAGCCACGGCGAAGGCGGCGTCGGCCATCGCGGCCTCGAAGCTGTCCGCCGGGCCGCGGCCCAAAAGCGTGTCGGCCGCGCTCAGGCCCTTTTCCTCGGCGACCTCGAAGAACGTAGCGCCCTCGGCGAGGCGCGCCTTCGCCGCTTCGGCTTCTTCCGGCGAGCCAAAGACGATGCGGCGGATTTTGCGCGTTTCCGGCGAATTGTAGAACGACTTGCGCAGCTCGTAGATCTCGCGCGCCTCCTGCTCGGTGGCGCTCATCTGCTTGGCCAACTCGTCGGGGCTGGCGATGACAAAGCGCGCCTTGCGGAACTCGGGCGAGGAAAACGCCTCGGGGTTCGCCTCCAGATGCGCCTGCAACGCGGCGTCGTCCGGGGCGGCGATGTCTCCGGCCGCCTCCTGTCCCAATGTCACGTAATGAAAGCGCCGGGTTTCATTGTTGAAGCTGTGCAGCCGCTCCGCCATTCCGGCGGGCAGTTGATAACCGGTCGCCGCGAATCCCGCCACGGCGTTGCTGGAGATGGCGCGGCGCTGACCTTCTTCGTACTCGGCGGGCGAGATGCCGCTGAACTCCAGCGTCTGCCGATACTGACTTGCGTCGAATTCGCCGAGGGCGTTGCGGAAGGCCGGGTTCAGCGCGACCGACAGTTTGACTTCGAGATCCGAGGCTGAGAGCCCGAGCTCCTCGGCTTCTGCGAACATCGCCTCCTGCCGGGCGAGGTCGATGATCGCCGCCTGGTCCAGTCCGAAAGACTGCGCCTCCTGCATGGTCAGCGGGCGACCGATCTGCCGCTCGATTCCGCTCATCTGGTTGCGCAGCGCCAGCGAGAAGCGCCGGACGTCGATCTCCCGGTCTCCGACTGTCGCGATGGCGCCCGAGTGCCGCGAAATGAAAATGTCGCCGATGCCCCATGCTGCAAAGCTGAGTACGAGCACGGCGATAAAGAATTTCGCGACCCAGGACCCGGCGGCCCCACGCATACCTTTGAGCATCAGGATCTCCAATCTTGCGCGGCGTAAAGCGCGCGTCCTGTCGTTTAGGCGGAGGCCGCGGCGGCTTCAAGGCCTCCGTCGCGCCCCGCGGCCCGGTGGGCGGGCGCCTTTGCGGTTTCCTGCGCGTCGAGGATCGGCGAGAGCGCATGCTCGGCGATGAATCGCGCCACCGGAACTGCGACGCCGTCGCCCGTGACTTTGATCGCGCGGGAATGGCTGGCGGGCAGGCGATACTCCTCGGGCAGTCCCATTAGGCGCGCGGCCTCGCGCCCCGACAGCAGGCGCGCGCGCAATCCGCCGTCCGGTTCGGCGATCAGCAGCGTCTGGCGGGACGACCCGCCCGCAGGGGTGCGCAGGCAACCCGCGATGTCCCAGCGCGCCTCCACCCGTTGCTGCGCCCCGCCGTCAGGCGAGGGACGCATCCGGCGATAGGCGGCGCCGAC
>QKHF01000061.1 GCA_003250135.1 Paracoccaceae bacterium
CGACCGATGACGAGCGCATCGCCGAGGCTTGCCGCGGGTTCGGCGCCAAGGTCGCGATGACCTCCGAATCCTGCGCCAACGGCACCGAGCGCTGCGCCGATGCGCTGCCCCAGCTCGACTCGCCGGATCTGGTGGTGAATCTTCAGGGCGACGCGCCGCTGACCCCGCCCTGGTTCGTCGAGGACCTGATCGATGCGATGAAGGCGGATCCCAGTCTCGACGCCGCCACGCCGGTTCTGCGCTGCGACGGGGCCACCCTGTCGAAATTCCTTGAGGACCGCCGCGCCGGTCGGGTGGGCGGCACCACCGCGGTGTTCTCGGGCAATGGCGACGGGCTCTATTTCTCGAAAGAGGTGATCCCCTACACTTCTGCTGAATATGCGGAAGATGCCGACACGCCGGTCTTCCACCATGTCGGGGTCTACGCCTACAGCCCGGCGGCGCTGAAGCGCTACGCGGCCTGGAGCGCCGGTCCGCTGGAGAAGCTGGAGGGGCTGGAGCAGCTGCGGTTCCTGGAGAATGGCGGGCGGGTGCGCTGCGTCGAGGTCTCCGCCCCTGGCCGGGTGTTCTGGGAAGTGAACAACCCGGTCGATGTGGAGCGGGTCGAGGCGGCGATGGCGGCGCAGGGAGCGGTCTGACGTCAAAGTGACGAGGCGCTCGGGCGGCCTGCGATCGGAACCGGCCGGTATGGTTTGCGGGCCGCGCCGAATTGTGCACTCATGGTTGTACCGGCGACGTGACGGCGAATAACAGAAACGGGGCAGATGATGAAAAAACTCCGCAAGGCGGTCTTTCCGGTCGCGGGCATGGGAACGCGGTTCTTGCCGGCCACCAAGGTCATTCCCAAGGAAGTGCTGACGCTGGTCGATCGGCCGCTGATCCAATACGCCATCGACGAGGCGCGGGCCGCCGGGATCGACGAGTTCATCTTTGTCACCGCGCGCGGCAAAAGCGCGCTTGAGGATTATTTCGATCGCGCGCCGGAACTTGAGAGCAGCCTGCGCGACAAGGGCAAAAATGATCTTCTTGAGGCGTTGAAGGCCAGCGAAATGCCCTCGGGCGCCATCGCCTATGTGCGCCAGCAGGAGGCGCTGGGCCTTGGCCACGCGGTCTGGTGCGCGCGACGCCTGATCGGCGACGAGCCCTTCGTGGTTATGCTGCCTGACGACGTGATCGCGGCCGAAAAGCCCTGCCTGCAGCAGATGGTAGAGGCCTATGACGAGAAGCCCGGAAACTATGTCGCCGTGATGGGCGTGCCGCGGGAACTGACCAAACAGTACGGCGTCTTCGACCTCGATCCGTGGGACGGCGACCGGGCCCGCGCCAAGGGCATGGTGGAGAAGCCCGAGCCGGAAGACGCGCCCTCGAACTACGCCGCCATCGGCCGCTACATCCTGCAGCCGAGCGTCATGGACGAGCTTAGGAAATTCAAGAAAGGCGCGGGGGGCGAGATTCAGTTGACCGACGCCATCGCCGACCGGATCACGGCGGGCGACCCGGTTTACGGGTATCGGTTCGCGGGGCGCCGTTTCGATTGCGGCTCCAAGGTCGGCTATTTGCAGGCGACCGTGGCCTTCGGTCTGGCGCGCGACGATCTGCGCGACGATTTCGCGGCGTATCTGGCCGAGTATATGGGTTTCATGAACGCGGCGGAGTAACGGCCATGGCGGTTGTCCTGGTCACCGGCGGAGCCGGCTATGTCGGCTCGCACGCCTGCAAGGCGCTCGCGCGGGCGGGCCACACGCCGGTCTGCGTGGACAATCTGCGGACCGGCTGGCGCGATCTTGCGGCGTTCGGACCGTTCGAGCAAGTGGACTTGATGGATGCCGGCGCGCTTGAAAATGTGTTCGGTAAATACAAGCCTGACGCGGTCATGCATTTCGCCGCCCTGTCTCTGGTCGGCGAGTCCGTGGCGCGCCCGGACCTCTATCACCGGGTCAATATCACCGGCTCGCTGAATCTCCTGGACGCGATGCGCGCCCATGGCGTTGCGCCCATCGTCTTCTCCTCGACCTGTGCGATCTACGGAGAGGCGGGCGACGAGGATCTGACGGAAGATCGACCGATGGCTCCGGAAAGCCCTTATGGGGCCAGCAAGCTGGCGGTGGAGCGCATACTTTCGGATTATGAGGCCGCATTCGGCCTGCGCTGCGCCGCGTTGCGCTACTTCAACGTCGCGGGCGCAGATCCGGAGGCGGAGATCGGAGAGCGGCATGATCCTGAAACGCATCTGATTCCCATCACCATCGAAGTCGCGCTGGGCGAGAGAGAGAACCTGTCCGTTTTCGGCAAGGACTATCCCACGCCGGACGGCACCTGCGTCAGAGATTATGTGCATGTCGCCGATCTGATCGACGCGCATATTCTGGCGCTCGACAAGCTGATGGCGGGCGAGTCTGGCATTCGGGTGAATATTGGCGCCGGGCGCGGATATTCGGTCGCCGAAGTCGCCGAGGCGGTGGCTCGGGTCTCGGGCAAGCCGGTGGCCACGGTCGACGCGCCACGCCGGGCGGGCGACCCTCCGCGTCTTGTGGCCGATCATAGCCGCGCTACGGCGGTTTTGGGTTGGACGCCGACGCGGTCGGCGCTGGATGTCATCATCGAAGACGCGCTGCGCTGGCGCGTTTCGCCGCGTTTCGCCGCTTGAGGGCGTCGGGACGACCGCTCATCGTAGATGTTTCGCGGGCGATCTCGCGCGCGCATCACGCCGCCCCGACGGGAATCGACAGAGTGGACGCCGCCTATCGCCGCTGGGCGCTGGCGCAGACCGGCCGCCCCGTCTTTGCGCTGGCGCGGATGCGGCGCGGGGCCTGGCTGCTGGATCGGGCTGGGCTGGAGGCTTTGGAGGCGTTGTTGTCGAAATGCGCCCTGCCGCCCAAAGTCGATCTCGTGGGCCTCGTGGCAATCGGCCGCCCAATGGCCGTGCGGAGGGTGGAGGCGCTGGTCGCGCGCCGCGCCGTCGCTCGCGCCAGCCATGACGGCGCAGGGGCCATGGCGGCGGCGCACGCATCGGGCGCGCGCTATCTCAACACGTCCCATTCGGCGATGGCTCCGCGAGATTTGGCGCCGCTGGCGGCGGCCGGACTGCGCGTGGGCGCGTTAATTCACGATACGCTGCCGCTGGATCGGCCGGAGTTCATGCGACCGGAGACGCCCGCCCTGTTCGAGGCCAAACTGCGCGCCGCCTTCGGTCATGCCGACGCGCTGATAGCGAATTCCGAGGTCACCGCCGGGCGTCTGCGCCACTGGGCCGGCTTGTGGGACGCCGCTGCGCCCGAGATCTGCGTCGCGCCGCTGGGGGTAGAGGCGCCTGCGGCGAACGCTACGGAAACTCGGACCCCGTCTGAAACAACACCAGCCATCTTCGTCGCGCTGGGCACTATAGAGCCGCGCAAGAACCATCTTCTTCTGCTTGATGCCTGGCGGCGGTTGTTCGAGCGGCTGGGACCTGAGCATTGCCCGCATCTGCACATCGTCGGCCGGCAGGGATGGGAAAATGCGGAAATTCTCAAGGCGATTCAGGCCAGCCCCGCCGCGGGGATCGCTCTTCATCAACGGGGCGCGCTGGATGAAGCTGAGCTTCAGGCGTTGCTCGCCCGCGCTACCGCTTTACTCGCGCCCTCCGTCGACGAAGGGTTTGGGCTGCCGGTGGCCGAGGCGCTGGCTGCGGGCGTTCCGGTCATCGCTTCGGACATCCCTGCGCATCGCGAGGTCGGGGGCGAGGGGCCCGAGTATCTGGATCCTCGTGATGGGTCGGGCTGGGAGGCGGCGATTCTCGATTTCGCCGCTCCCTCGTCGCCCCGCCTTGCCGCTGCGCGCGTCCGAGCCATCCGATACGAGCCGCCAAGCTGGGAGGCGCATTTCGCTCTCGTGGAGGCGTTTCTCGCGAACCGCGACGGGCTATCGTGAACCCCTCCGGCGCGGCTTAGAAGGTCTGGTCGTAGTCGCCCACCGCGGGCTCTTCTCGGATCACCGCGTCGATGGCGGAGAAAATCTCGCGCAGTTCAGCTTCTGAGTTCGGACTTTCGCAGACCACCACCAGATTGGGCGTGTTCGAGGACGGGCGGACCAGCGCCCAGCCGCCGCCCTCCAGCATCACCCGTGCGCCGTTGACGGTGACGACCTTCTCGATCGGCAGCCCGGCCAGCGCGCCGCCCGCCGCCGCCATCCCCGCCGCCGCCATCTCCTCCAGCCGGGCGGTGATCCGCTCGGCCACGCCGTATTTCGCCTCATCCGGGCAGAATGGCGACATGGTGGGGGTGGAGTAGGTTTTCGGTAGCGCGCGCTTCAGGTCCGACATCGACTGGCCGGGGTTATGGTCGAGCAGGCGCAGCACCTCCACCGCCGCCCTCAGACCGTCGTCATAGCCGCGCCCGATAGGCGGCGCGAGGAAGTAGTGGCCGGACTTCTCGAACCCCGCCAGCGCCCCCGTATCGCGCACTCTCCGCTTCATGTGGCTGTGGCCGGTCTTCCAATATTCGGTCTCCGCGCCCAGTTCGGCCAGAACCGGGTCGGCGACGTAGAGACCGGTGGATTTGACGTCGACGACGAAACGCCTGTTGTCGTGTCTTGCGGCCATGTCGCGGGCCAGCATCACGCCCACCTTGTCGGCGAAAATCTCCTCGCCTTCGTCATCCACCACGCCGCAGCGGTCGCCGTCGCCGTCGAAGCCCATGGAGAGGTCGGCGCCGGTCTCGCGCACGGCATTGGCCATGTCGTGCAGCATCTCCATGGCTTCCGGATTGGGGTTGTAATTCGGAAAGTCCCAGTCCGGTTCGCAATGCAGCTCCACCACCTCCGCGCCCAGGCGGCGCAGAAGGTCTGGCGCGAAGGCGCCGGCGCCGCCGTTGCCGCAGGCGCAGACCACCTTCACGGGGCGGGAGAGGCGGAAATCGGCGAGGTCCGCCAGATAGGCCTCGCGCACGCCGCCGACGCTGCGCCACGACCCGCCGGGCGCGGGTTTGGCGGCGCCGGTCAGCGCGAGGTCGCGCAGGCGCGCCATTTCCTCCGGCCCGAAGGTGACGGGACGGTCGCAGCCCATCTTAACCCCGGTCCAGCCGTTCGGGTTGTGGCTGGCGGTGACCATGGCCACCGCGGGCGCGTCGAGATGGTATTGCGCGAAATAGGCCATCGGCGTGATGCCGAGGCCGATGTCGAGAACCTCTGCTCCGGCCTGCACCAGGCCCAGCGTCAGCGCGTCCCTCACCGCGCCGGAATAGGCCCGGAAGTCGCCGCCCACAGCAATACGCGGGTTCGGCGCGTCCAGCCGCTCGCGCAGGAAGGCGCCAAGCGAGAGGCCAAGGGCGCGCATGCCGGGCAGGTTGATCTGCTCAGGATATCGCCAGCGTGCGTCGTATTCGCGAAATCCGCTGGGGGCGATGACGGGTTGGGTCGCCGCGACCCAGCCGTCAGCCGGAGTTTCGGCGAGTGGCGCGGTCGAGGCTTCTGGCATGCGTGTTTTTTCGGATGGGCCGTTCAGCGCAGCGCGGCGAGGTCGACCGGCTCGGCCTTGGCGACCTCGTCCAGCCGCTTCAGCGTCGCCAGAATCTCCGGCATCTGGCTGAGGCGCACCATGTTCGGCCCGTCCGAGGGCGAGTTGTCCGGGTCCTGGTGGGTTTCGATGAAGAGCGCGGCGACGCCGACCGCCACCGCCGCCCGCGCCAGCACCGGCGCGAATTCCCGCTTGCCGCCCGAGGCGCCGCCCAGCCCCCCCGGCTGCTGCACCGAGTGGGTGGCGTCATAGACCACCGGATAGCCGGTCTCGGCCATGGTCGGCAGGCCGCGGAAATCGCTGACCAGCGTATTGTAGCCGAAGCTGACGCCGCGCTCGGTCAGCAGAATGTTCTCGTTCCCGGTCGAGGCGATCTTTGCGGCGACATTCGCCATGTCCCAGGGCGCGAGGAACTGACCCTTCTTCACGTTGATGACCCGGCCGGTCTCGCCCGCGGCCAGCAACAGGTCGGTCTGGCGGCAGAGGAAGGCGGGGATCTGCAAGATGTCCACGGCGTCCGCCGCGAGTCGGCACTGCTCCTCCGAGTGGATGTCGGTCAGGGTCGGGCAGCCG
>QKHF01000193.1 GCA_003250135.1 Paracoccaceae bacterium
GGCCACGGGCGAGTTGAAGGCCATCGTCTGCACCGCCTCGCTGGATCTCGGCATCGACTGGGGCGACGTCGACCTCGTGATCCAGGTCGGCGCGCCCAAGGCGGTGAAGCGGCTGGTGCAGCGGATCGGCCGCTCCAACCACCGATATGATACGCCCTCGCGCGCGCTGCTGGTTCCCGCCAACCGGTTCGAGCTGCTCGAGTGCCGCGCGGCGCTGGAAGCGGTGCGCGAGAGGCGGCTGGATGGCGAGACGCGGCGGGAGGGTCCGCTGGACGTGCTCTGCCAGCACATCCTGCTAATGGCCTGCTCTGCGCCCTTCGACGCCGACGCGCTCTACGACGAGGTCCGAGGCGCCGGGCCTTACGCCGATCTCTCCCGCGCCGATTTCGACCGCTGCCTCGATTTCTGCGCCACGGGCGGCTATGCGCTCCGCGCCTATGACAAGTGGCGGCGGCTGATGCGAGGACCGGACCGGCTCTGGCGCCTGCGCGACCCACGCGCCGCCAATGCGCTGCGCATGAACGCCGGGACCATCGTCGGCGAGGAGACGCTCGGCGTGCGCCTCGCCGGCAAGCGCGGCGGCGGGCCGAAGCTGGGCGAGGTGGAGGAGGCCTTCGCCTCGCACCTCTCGCCCGGCGACACATTTCTGATCGGCGGCCAGACCGTGCGGTTCGAATCCATGCGCGAGATGGTGGTGGAGGTGACGCCCCAGCCCACGAGAAAACCCAAGATCGCGGTCTTCTCCGGCGTCAAGCTGGCGGTCTCCACCTTCCTCGCCGACGAGGTCGCGGCGATCCTGAACGCGCCCGACCGCTGGGCGGACCTGCCCGCCCCGGTCGCCGACTGGCTGCGCTTGCAGGCGAAGTATTCCCAGATGCCCGCGATGAACTCGCTGCTGGTCGAGACCTTCCCCCGCGCCGAACAATGGCATATGGCGGCGCACTCCTTCGCCGGTCGCAACGCCAACCAGACGCTGGGCCTTCTGGTGACAAAACGCATGGAGGAGTCGGGGCTGGACCCGCTCGGCTTTCTGGCCACCGACTACGCGCTCTTGGTCTGGGGGCTGGCGGAAGTGACCGATCCCGCCCCCCTATTCGACGCGGACGGGCTGCGCGAGGGGCTGGAGCAATGGCTCGCCTCCAACGCGGTGATGAAGCGCACCTTCCGCTCGGCGGCGATCATCGCCGGGCTGATCGAACGCAACCTGCCGGGCCGCCGCAAGACCGGGCGGCAAACCACGTTCTCCTCCGACATCCTCTACGACACGCTGAGGAAATACGATCCCGACCACCTGATGCTGGAGATCACACGGCGCGAGGCGCAGCGCGGCCTGGTGGACTTCGACCGGATCGAGGCGATGCTGGCGAAAGCCGCAGGCCGCATCCGCCATGTCCGCGCCGACCGCGTCACCCCGCTTTCCGCGCCGCTGCTGCTGGAACTGGGCAAGGTGCCGATCAAGGGCGCGGCGGAGGAGCGGCTTCTGGCGGAGGCGGAGGGCGTGATCGACGAGGCCCTCAGACGATAACGCTTGATTGCGAATCTTTATTCGCGTTTTGTTCGTGCATGAGTCATGCTTTCGCCCCCGATCTCGATGGCGCCCTGCCCTTCGCGCTGGCGGGCGCGCGCCTGACGGCGACGCCCTCGGGCGCGCTATGGTGGGAGGAGGCGCGAATTCTGGCGATCGCCGACCTGCATCTCGGCAAATCCGAACGGCTGGCCCGGCGCGGCGGCGCCCTGCTGCCACCCTACGAGACGCGCGAGACGCTTCAGCGCCTCTCCGACGAGATCGCTCGGCGCAAGCCGGAGGAGGTGATCTGCCTCGGCGACAGTTTCGACGATAACGCGGCGTCGGGCGGTCTGGCGCTCGTTGAGCGCGAAACCCTCTCAACCCTGATGGCCGGTCGGCGCTGGACCTGGATTTCGGGCAACCACGACCCCGCCCCGATCGAGATCGGCGGCGGAACGGTGGCCGAGGCGCGGCGCGGCGACCTCGTCTTCCGCCATATCGCCGCGACGGGGGGGACCGGAGAGGTTTCCGCCCATTACCATCCCAAGGCCCGCCTGACGCTGAAGGGCCGGCGCATCTCCCGCCCCTGTTTCGTGCTGGGCGCCGGACGGCTGATCCTGCCCGCCTTCGGGGCCTATACCGGGGGCCTCTCGGTGCGCGACCCGGCGATCGCCGGGCTGGTCGGCCCGAACGCGATGGCGCTGCTGTTGGGAACCGGGGTTTCGGCGATTCCCGTGGCCTCGCTGAACCGATGAGCGCGCGCCCCCGCGCCCAAGCCCCGTTCGAGGTGCGGCCAGCGCGGCGCGGCGAGGAGCGCGCCATCGCCGAGGTTCATGTCGCCAGCTGGCGCGAGACCTATCGCGGCCTGATTTCGGACGCGACGCTCGACCGGATGTCGGTCAACTCGCGCGCCCGCATCTGGCGGGAGCAGCTTCTGATTCCCCGACCGGGCGGATCGGTGACGGTGGCCACAGACGCGGCGGGCGACATCATCGGCTTCGGCTCGGCCGGACCGCAGCGCGAGGACGACCGCGTCTGGGACGGGGAGATCTACGCGCTCTACATCCTGCGCGCGGCGCAACGGCAGGGGCTGGGGCGGCGCATCCTGACGGCGCTGGCGCGCACGCTGATCGAGGCGGGTTGCGCCTCGGCAGATGTCTGGGCGCTCAGCACGAATACAAACGCGGTGGATTTCTATCGCGCGATGGGCGCGGAGCAGGAAGCGACCCGCGCAATCCGCTATGGCGCCGAGCGGTTGAGCGAAACCGCCTTCATCTGGCGCGACCTGAAAGCGGCGTTCGGCTGAGGCGCCTCAGTCCCCGGCGATGAAGGCGGTCATGCGCCAGCGCCCATCCACGACCTGAAAGATCGCGCGCCAGCCGATTGGACTGGCGAGGCTGGCGTCCTCGACAAAGCCACAGGGGCCGGTATCGGTCGCGCAGAGGCGCCGCCAGCCCTCGGGCGCGGCGTCCTCCACATCGTCCGGAACGATGGCGAAGCTGAGATCGGCGATGACCGCAGAATCGGCAATAGGCCTGTCCAGCAGCACGGCGCCCTCGGCCGCGATCATGTAATCGTAGGAATCGAACCGCCCCGGCCACTCGGCGAAATACCAAGGATAGGCCAGATAGGCTCCCACGCCTTCGCCTGCTATCGAGGGCGGATAGGCCGTGATCCGCGTCCATTCGGGCCAGAACCACTCCTCGCCCGACCATTCCCGCAACGTGTCGACGCCGTATTCGCCACCGAAGGAGAGCTTGATCTCGGGATCGGCCAAGGCGGCCAGCGCCTCCAGATCGCGCGCCGCGACGATGCGTTGAATCTCGGCGTGCAAGGCGGCCGCTTCAGTCGGAACCGCCTCGGGCGGCGGCAGGCGATCAAGCCCGGCCGCCTCAGCCCCGCCCAGCGAGGCCGCGAGAATAAGGGCGATCAGCGCCCCGCGCTTCACGCGGTCAGGCCCTCGGGTTCGGGCAGGCCGTTGGCGCGGGCGCAGGCGGTCAGCGTGTTGGCCAGAAGACAGGCGATGGTCATCGGCCCCACACCTCCCGGCACCGGGGTGATCGCGCCCGCCACCTTGGCGGCGGAGTCGAAATCCACGTCGCCCACCAGCCGCGTGCGGCCCTCGCCGCGCTCCGGCGCGGGAATGCGGTTGATGCCGACGTCGATCACCACGGCCCCCGGCTTGATCCAGTCGCCCGGCACCATCTGCGGCCGCCCGACAGCGGCGACCAGAATATCAGCGCGGCGGCAGACCTCCGCCAGATCGCGGGTCCGCGAATGGGCGATGGTGACGGTGCAGTTGTCGCGCAGCAGAAGCTGCGCCATCGGCTTGCCGACAATGTTCGACCGGCCCAGCACCACCGCGTTTAGTCCGGAAAGGTCGCCCAGCCGGTCGCGCAGCAGCATCAGGCAGCCGAGCGGCGTGCAGGGAACCATCGCCTTCTGCCCCGTGGCCAGCTTGCCCGCGTTGGAGACATGGACCCCGTCCACGTCCTTCTCCGGCGCGATGGCGTTGATGACGTTGTCTTCGTCGATGTGATCCGGCAGCGGCAACTGCACCAGAATTCCGTGCACAGACGGGTCGGCGTTC
>QKHF01000065.1 GCA_003250135.1 Paracoccaceae bacterium
CGCCCTTGCAGCGGCCCGCGCCCGCGATATTCTCCGCCGCACTTTCCTGCCCGGCGCCCGCTTGGCGGAACTGGTAGACGCAAGGGACTTAAAATCCCTCGGCCTATGGTCATCCGGGTTCGAGTCCCGGAGCGGGCACCACGCCTTAAAGCCACGCCATTAGGCAGGCGCCGCCCATGTGCTGGTCAGCGCAGGGACGTCAGGCCGGTCGCGATCGGGAACCGCGTTGGCGTAGGAGCCGATATAGACGAAGCCCGCCACGCGCTCGCCCTCGGCCACGCCCAGATAGGCGCAAGCCTCCGGATCGTTGCTGAACCAGTCTGTCAGCCACTGCGCGCGGAACCCGTAGGCGGCGGCGGCGTGCAGCAGGTTCAGGCAGACCGCCCCGGCGGAGAGGTGCTGCTCCCATTCCGGTATCTTCACATGCGGCGCGGCGGTGGAGATCACGCCGACGCAGACCGGCGCAGTCGCGAAGCCGTTCGCCTTCTTGACCCGTTTCTCCACATCCTCGCCCAGCGCTTCGGCGCGCGCCGCCAACCATTCGGCGCCTGCCTTCCGGGCCCCCGCCGGATAGATCACGAATCGCCAGGGGGCGAGCTTGCCATGATCAGGAACCCGCGCGGCGAGCGTCAGCATGTCCGCAAGCGTCGGGTCGTCAGGGCCGGGCTCGGACAACAGCGCGTTCGAGACGCTGCGGCGGGTCTGAAGATGCGAGAGGAGATCAGTCATGGTCGGGCCTTGCGGGTTGCGGAGGGGCTCTCATTACCCGCCCCGTCCGCGCGCGTCGAGCGGGCGGGTCAGCCCCGCCCCGCCCCGCAGCCCGCGATCTCGACCGCGCGGGCGCCCGCCAGCACCGTGAGGGTCAGTTGGGACCGGTCGATCCAGAGGTTGTCGGCATAGATGTCCACCGGACCGGAGACATGCAGTTCGCCATCTTTGACCTCGGTGGTGGTGGGGCCGAACCAAGCCAGCTCCGGACCCTCGACAACGACCACCGGCGGCGCCTCAACCGGCGGGTCCAGCGTCACCGTCGCTGTGAAGTCGCGACGATCTCCAGCGCCCGCGACGCGGCAGGCGGCGGCTTCGGGCCCAAGCCGGTCGGGCGCAGCCGCTGCGGCGGCGGCGATCACCGGACCGGCGCCGGGCGTCCCGACACCGTCAAGCGGCAGCGCGACATGCGCTTCCTCCGGCACGCAGATGTCGGAGCAAACGCCCCAGAACAGCGCCCCGTCGAGGCGCACGGGCTGCGCGGGGTCCGCGGGCGTCACCTTCAGAGGCACGACCAGATCGCCGGAATAGCCCAAAGTCTGATAGCCGAAATTGTCGAAGACATGCGGCCGGGGCCAGATCACCTCGACCGAGGCGACGTTTTCGGAGTTCGAAAAATCGAACGAGGGCGGAATGCCCGCCTCGCCCGGCGCGCGCCAATAGGTCTTCCAGCCGGCGCGGATGCGGAACTCGAGCGCCGCCATGTGCGCGCCGCCCTCCTCCGCCGGCCCCTCGATCAGCCGCACGGCGGAATGCATCGCCTGACTCCACTCTTCCGCGGCGGCGGGCTGCACGGCGAGCATCGCCGCGAGAGCCGGCCAAAAAACATTTGCAGCAGCAACCACGCGCCGCATGGGCGTACGCCTCCGGTTCATTTACGCGCTTTCGTGGGAAGATAGCCTTTGAACTGCTGAAGCGCAGTCACATCTTGGCGACAACGATCGCAGAAACTTGACCAAACCCCCGCAGATGCGGACACTTGACGGAATCGTGAGGGGAGCTGGAACCATGAAACTCGCGCGCAACACCGCTCGCGTCACGTTTTTGATTGCTGCGATTTTCGCAATGACTGCGCTCGCCGCGCCGAACGCGCTGGCGGAGAAACGCGTTGCCCTGGTGGTCGGCAACGCAGCCTACGTCAACGCGAACTCGCTGGCCAACCCGGCCAATGACGCCAACGCCGTCGCCGACTCGCTGGAGCGGCTGGACTTCTCGGTGGTGCGCGGCATCGACCTGGATCTGGCCGGCATGCGCACCGCGGTGCGCGACTTCAGCCGGGAACTGATCGGCGCCGATGTCGCGCTGTTCTTCTACGCCGGGCACGGCATGCAGGTCTACGGCCAGAACTATCTGATCCCGGTGGACGCCGAGTTGTCGAACGAGGCGGATCTCGACTTCTCCGCCCTGAAGATCGACCTTGTCTTGCGCCAGATGGACCGCGAGCCGCGCGTGAAGCTGGTGATCCTCGACGCCTGCCGCGACAATCCGTTCGAAACGCAGCTGGCGCGCTCGATGGGCGCGACGCGGTCCGCCAGCGCGCTGGCTTCGGGCCTTGCCGAAATCAACCCGGCCGGCGGCACGATGATCGCCTTCGCCACCGATCCGGGCGACGTGGCGCTGGACGGACAGGGTGAGCACAGCCCGTTCACCGAGGCGCTGTTGCAGCACATCGAGACGCCGGGCCTTGAAGTGAACGTGATGATGACCCGCGTGCGCGGCGAGGTGTTCCGCACCACCGGCGAGCGCCAGCGGCCCTGGACCAACACGTCGTTGACCGGAGAGTTCTACCTGTCCTCGCAGCCGGAGCCGGTGGAGGTCGCCTCTCTGCCCGCAGCCGAAGCCGCGCAACCAAGTTTCGATGAGCGGCAGATCGAGCTGGCCCTCTGGAACGCGGTCGCCGACAGCGGCCAAGTGGAGGATTACCAAGCCTATCTGGCGCAATACCCGAAAGGCGTGTTCGCCGCCGTCGCCCGCAACCGCATCGCCGCGCTCAGCGCCGCCGAGGTAGGCGCGCCGCCCGAGCCGCCCGCCGAGGGCGAAGGCCGCGCGCTGAAAGTGAACCCGGAGGCCGTCGCTCCGCCGCAGCAACCGGCCGCGCAGCCCGCGCCGGAAGCCCCGACCGCGAACACAGCACCCGCGCCCGAGCCGCCGGCGCAGCCCGCGACGGTGGATCATGCGGCGCTGGAGCAGGAAATCGCGCTCAGCCGCACTGAGCGGCGCGCGGTGCAGCGCCGCCTGACCCTTCTGGGATACTCGACCCGCGGCGTGGATGGCGTGTTCGGCCCCGGCACACGCGGCGCGATCACGGACTGGCAACAGGATTCCGGGCTTCAGGCGACGGGCTATCTGACCATCGAGACGCACGCCAAGCTGATCAATCAATCGCGGGACGTCTACGCCGAGTGGCTGGCCGAGGAGGATCAGCGCCGTCAGGCGGCCGCCCGCGCCGAGGCTGAAGAGCGCGCGCGCCGCGCCCAGGCCGAGCGCGAAGCCGCAGCGGCCTCCGCAGCCACCCAGCCGCAACCGGTTCAACCACAACCGGTCCAGCCGACGCCGCAACAGCAGCCTGCGGCGACGGCCGAGTCAGGATTCAGCCTCCCGCCCGCCCAAGGCGGCGGATTTACGCTGCGCATGGGCAACGGCGGGTCGGTGAAACTCGGCTCCGAAGGCGGGTTGCTGGAGACGATTCTGGGCCAGTGATCCGTCTTAACCCCGCGGCTTGCCGCACGCTCCGCTTGATCCCGGGCGCTTCGCCGCCCATCATCGTCTTATGAGCGAGTCGGAATATGAAACCGAGGACGACGCCCCGGGCGAAAGCCTGGAGGGGCGGCTTCTTATCGCCATGCCCGGCATGGGCGATCCACGCTTCGACCGGACGCTGATCTATCTCTGCGCCCATTCCGAGGACGGGGCGATGGGGCTGGTCGTGAACAAGACCGCCGACAACCTGACCTTCGACGAGCTTCTGGCGCAGCTGAAGATCCCGCTGGCGCCGAATCTCAACACCATCCGCGTGCACTATGGCGGGCCGGTGGAGATGGGCCGCGGCTTCGTGCTGCACAGCGCCGATTTCGGAGCCGAGGACTCGACGCTTCAGGTCTCCGACGACGTCTGCCTGACGGCGACGGTGGACATCCTGCGCGCCATGGCCAAGGGCGAGGGGCCGCGCCGCAGCATGCTGGCGCTGGGCTATGCGGGCTGGGCGCCCGGACAGCTTGAGGATGAGCTGCAACGCAATGGGTGGCTCTATTGCGACGCTGACGACACGCTGCTGTTCGGCGAAGACGACAAAGAGAAATGGAACGCGGCGCTTCGAAAGATCGGCGTATCGGCGTTGATCCCGCCATGCTGTCGGCGATCGGCGGCAGCGCCTGAGCTGCCTCTAGCGCGCGTCGGTCGCGCCGCGCCGGTCTTCCCTCAACGCCGCATAAAGCACGTGGTCGCGCCAGCGGCCATTGATCTGCAGATAGGCCTGCGCCACGCCCTCATACTTGAACGCGCATTTCTCCAGCAGGCGGCGCGAGGCCTGGTTCTCCGGCAGGCAGGCGGCTTCGACCCGGCTGACGTCGAGCTTGCGGAAGGCGAAG
>QKHF01000045.1 GCA_003250135.1 Paracoccaceae bacterium
ATCCCGCTCGACGACGAGAAGACCTATGCGCTCTACGGCCGGGCCGACACGGTGGGTGTGTTCCAGGTGGAAAGCTCGGGCATGCGCGACGCGCTGCGCCAGCTCAAGCCCACCTGCATTGAGGATATCGTCGCGCTGGTGGCTCTCTACCGCCCCGGCCCGATGGAGAACATCCCGAAATACTGCAACGTCAAGAACCGGCGGGAGGAGCGCGAGGGCCTGCACCCGCTGATCGACCCGATCCTCGACGAGACGCAGGGCATCATCGTCTATCAGGAGCAGGTGATGGAGATCGCTCGCAAGATGGCGGGCTACTCCCTTGGCGGCGCGGACCTTTTGCGTCGCGCCATGGGCAAGAAGATCAAGGAGGCGATGGACGAGGAGCGGCCCAAGTTCCTCGACGGCGCCGCCAGGAACGGCGTGCCGGCGGGCAAGGCGCGCGAGGTCTGGGACCTGCTGGAGAAATTCGCCAACTACGGCTTCAACAAGTCCCACGCCGCCGCCTACGGCCTCGTCAGCTATCAGACCGCCTGGCTGAAGGCGAATTATCCGGTCGAGTTCATGGCCGCGGTGATGAACCTCGACCTGCACCTGACCGACAAGCTGGCGGTCTACAAGCAGGAGCTGGACAGGCTGGAGATCGAGATCGTCCCGCCCTGCGTGAACCGCTCGGAAGCGACCTTCGCCGTGTCCGAGGGGCGCGTTCTCTACGCGCTGGGCGCGCTGAAGAATGTCGGCATCGAGGCTATGAAGCTGATCACCGAGGAGCGCGCGGCGAACGGCAAGTTCACCGACCTCTTCGACTTCGCCCGGCGAGTGGACCTGAAGCGCGTCGGCAAGCGCAGCCTGGAGATGCTCGCGCGCGCAGGCGCCTTCGACGCGCTGGATGGCGATCGCCGCCGGGTGTTCGAGAACCTCGACGCGCTGGCGGGCTTCTCCGCCGCGGCGATGGAGGAAAAGTCCTCGGCGCAGGTCTCGCTGTTCGGAGAGGCGACGACGGAGCTGCCAGCGCCGCGCCTTAGCCAGCCCGAGGACTGGGCGCCGACCGAGCGTCTGACCGAGGAGCATCTGGCGGTCGGTTTCTATCTGACCGGCCACCCGCTTGACGAATACATGGGGCCGCTCCGCCGCAAGAGCATCGCCACCTTCGCCTCGCTGGCGAAATCGGCCCATGGCGCCGCGCGGATCGCCGGAGCGGTGCTGGGGCGGCAGGAGCGCAAATCCGCCCGCGGCGCGCGTTACGCCTTCGTGCAGCTTTCCGACCCGACCGGGCTTTACGAGGTGACGGTCTTCTCCGACACGCTCGCCCAGCATCGCGACCTGCTGGAGCCGGGCAACAATGTCGTGCTCTCGGTCGATGTCGAGCGCGAGGGCGAGCAGGTCAAGATGCTGGCCCGCGGCGTGCAGCCGATCGATGAGGTCGTGGCCGACGCCGCGGCGAAGGGGCTGAAGATTTTCTATTCCGACACCGCGGCGCTGGGCTCGATCAAAACGCGGCTGGATCGCGCCACCGAGGAGACCAGGGGCCAGCGCCGGGGCAGGGGGCCGGTCTGGCTGATCCCCTTCGCGCCCGATCTCGATGGCGACGTGACCATCCCGCTGCCCGGAGAGCATCCGCTGACCCCGCAGGTCGCCGGCGCCATCAAGGCCATCCCCGGCGTCAGCCACATCGAAGAGTTTTGACTTGCAGATTGCCGTTGCCGCTGCGCCATTGGCGCAGGTGACTTTCAGGAGGGGCGATGTCCGAACTTCAGAACGACTGGACCGAAGCGTACAAGGTTGCAAAGACCTTTTGCGGAAAGAATTCGACCAGTAAAAAGGCCTTCGAAAAACTAACCAAATCGATCGACTCGAAACTTTCCGGCTACCTCAAGTCGATCGACGAGGCGGTCGAGACGAGCGACCGCGACGCCTTCGACAAGGTCGCCGCCAAGGCCAAGACTTTGCTGGCCGACGCTCAGACCGCCTATGACTCGGGCCTCTCGCAGAACCTCTACAAGCAGAACGACGTGCGCGCCTTCTTCGCCGCGGTGACGGCGAGCAAGCCGGACAGCATCTCCAGCAAGTTGCGCGCTCTGACGACCGAGATGAACAAGATCGCGAAGTCGCCCTCCAAGGAGCAGCTCGCTTCGGAAAAGGCGGATCGCAAGGCCGACGAGAAGCAGCAGAAGGCCGACGAGAAGCGGCAGAAGGAACGGGACGCCTACGCCTCCAAGGTGGAGAAGACCAAGGAGGCGGTCCTGAAGGTGGTCGAAGCCGACGCCGCCACCTATCAGGAGTACAAAAAGAAGCTGGTGAAGATCCAAGCGCTCGCCAACGAGCGTAATGGCGATCTGATTACAGCCGCCAAGGCATACGACAACGCCAAGACCGCGGACAAGGCCGCGGCGGCCGACGAGTTTCGCGCGATTCACGAGACCTGCGGCAAGCTCGTCGCGGTGATCGAGGACACGCTGACAAAGTCTCCGACGACCAAGAAATCGGAGAAGGCCATAGCCAAGGCGTATCCGCATGGCGGCCCGCAGCCGAAGGAGGTCTCGACCGGCGTTGCGGAGCTCAAGGGCAAGATCGCGTTAGTCGACAAGGAACTGGACGACCTTGTCCAGATGCTCAACCGCACAATCGGCGACAAGAAGCCGCCCAAGACCGACAAGGAGGCCCAAAAGGATGCCAAGGCCTCGGCGGACGCCAGGCAGACGTCGCAGCAGGAGGCCGTAGCGCGGCGCAACAAGATGACGGAGGGCCTCAATAAGGTGAGGGAGGAGCGGGCGAAAGCCCAGCAAGACGACGAGAATCGGCGCTCCAAGCAGGCCAAGCAAAGCGACAAGCTCAACGCTCAGGCCGAGAAGGCGCAGAACGCGGTGAAGTTCGCCGGCGAGGTCCGGAGTTGGAAGATGGAGGCCGTGGGCGCCGATGGCGACCTGCGCGAGGCGCGCGACGCCTATCAGAATGACAACTCGAAGGCCGATGAGCTGACGAAGGCCCGCGACGCCTGCGCGGCGCTCTCGGCGGCTTACAAGAAAGCCGAGGGTTCGGTTCCCGATTGCGCCAAGTCGGAAAAGGCGGTCGACAAGGGGTCTCTGAAGCTCTGGACGGCGTCAAGGCTGAACAAACGCGCTGGGCGAAGGAGCTTAAGGACCTGCACGTCATGCTCGACACGTCGTTGAGCAGGATCTCGGCGCCCAGATGAGCCAGGGCCGGCGCCCGCTGACGCCACGAGTCGCGGGCGCGGTCAAATCGATCCCCGGCGCCAGCCATGTGGAGGAGTTTCAGCGAGGCCCCAGCGAATGCCGCAGGTCGCCCTAATCCGGCTCCGTCAGCGACACGCTGATCAATCCCGACACGTCGATGGGCGGGGCGCCTTCAAGAACCTTGATCCGGGTTGTGGCCTCCGGGTCCATTTCGACCAGCGTCGCCTCGATCCGCGCTTCGATCTCTCCGTCATCCGAGATGTTAAACTCGGTGAACCTGGAATTGGCTGCATCGCCGTACAGCGAAAATGCACGCCGAGTGGGGGCGTAGATCTTGAGCTCCGTATCCGAGATGATCGGAGTGCCGTTGATCAATACAAAGGACACGGAAAAGCGGGTGGGTCCGGGCAGGCCTTTCTGCGTGACGACTCCGCCTGCAATCGAGATATATCTTTGCCCCGCCCGTTCCTGTTCATCCGCATAGCCGCGGCCCCGTTTCGTGTCCCAAGGGATGACCATTTCGTAGGCTTCGCCGCCTGCGGTGACTGTCATTTCGCCCATCTGCTTGTAGCGGGCGTCCAGTTCGGCCGAATTTGCGATTCCGACGAATGCGGCGGTAAGGGCGAAGGCCCCTAATAGTTTTCTCATCGTCTCCCCCCAGGTCATTTCCGAGGGTTCCTGCCTACGTCCCCCAACTTGCAAAGGTCTCGCGCGCCATCTGAAATTGCAAGTGCGTGACAGCTTGCCTCTCCTCTTCCTCTGCGCTAGCTCCTGCCGTTGAAAGAAAATGACCCTGACAGGAGCCTCCCCATGATCGGACGCCTGAACCATGTCGCCATCGCCGTGCCGGACCTAGAGGCCGCCTCGGCGCAGTACCGCGATGCGCTGGGCGCGAACGTGGGCGCGCCGCAGGATGAGCCGGATCACGGCGTCACCGTCGTCTTCATCGAGCTGCCGAACACCAAGATCGAGCTGCTCTATCCTCTGGGCGACAACTCGCCCATCCAAGCGTTTCTGGACAAGAACCCCTCGGGCGGCATCCACCATGTCTGCTATGAGGTCGACGACATCCTCGCCGCCCGCGACCATCTGAAGTCGACCGGCGCCCGGGTGCTGGGCGACGGCAACCCGAAGATCGGCGCCCATGGCAAGCCGGTGCTGTTCCTGCATCCGAAGGACTTCAACGGCACGCTAGTGGAGTTGGAAGAGGCGTAATTCCGGTGTACTGGACCTCTGCCGTCGTCCTTTATGTGGTGATCTGGTTCATGACCCTCTTCGTGGTTCTGCCCATCGGGTATCAGAGCCAGGAGGAGGAGGACGGCGAGGTCGTGCCCGGCACGCCCCCGGGCGCGCCTTCGACCACCGGCTACAAGAAAAAGTTCCTGTGGACCACGGTCGCCGGAACGCTGGTCTGGGGCGCGGCGATGGCGATCATTCTGACCGGCGCGATCCCGCTCGAGGTCTTCGACATCATCACGCCAGAGCGCTGAGCCGGCGGGTGCGTGCGGCCGCGGCTCGGGCGCAGACGGCATTGTGAACGGGCGCGCCGAATTACGCCGCGGCCGGAACGCCGAATCGTGCTAGTCTGCGCGCGCAGCTCAAGCACAAGGATCTCTGCCCATGAAGATCATTGCTTTGACCCTCAGCGCGATTCTTCTCGCCGGCACGGCCGCGATGGCGGGCCCGTGTTTCGGCGATCACGACAGCGCTGAGAAACCCGTCGCCTCTCCCACCGTCGGCTCGTAGAGCGCCCGACGCAGAGACAGGCGTCAGCCGGAGGCCGGGGCGATCGCTCCGGCCTTTGCTTTGAGCCGGTGGAACATGTGGGTGAAGGCGGCCACGCCGATCACTGGCACCAGAAGGTTCAGGAACGGGATCGACAGCGGCGCGGCCATCACGATGCCGGCGAACCAGATGCGGCCCAGGAACTTCTGGCGGAGCTTCTTGACCTCCTCAAGCGGCATGCGCCGCATCGCCACCAGCTCAAAATACTCGCGGCCCAGCAGGTAGCCGTTCACGATCAGGAACGGGACCCAGGCGATCGGCAGCAGCACCAGATAGATGATCAGGGCGAGCAGGTTGGCGCCAATGAGAGTCAGAAAGAACTCAGCCGCGTTGACGATGATCTCGCCCCAGCCCTGCCTGCGGGCGGGCGGCAGGTGGGGGAAGTGCTTGTCCTCCACCGCATCGGCGATCTCCTCCAGAAAGAAGCCGACGATGATCGCCGCCACCGGGAACATCAGGAAAATCGACAGCAGGATCGCAAGGCCTAGGCCGACGTCCTTCGCGGTCTCGTCGAGAAAGGTCACCTCCCACCCGACGATGGGCATGGTGAAGGAGATGGCGGGAATGTAGCTGAGGCCGAAATCCGCCAGCCAGACCATGCCGATCAGCGTGGCGATGGTGATGCCGAGAGACTTCAGCAGCACGCCGCGGAATTTCGGATGGAACGCCTGGGCCAGCGCCTTCGAAACATCGGTAAAGAACATCGCTTCCTCTTGGGCCGGACACCGGCCCGCGCTTGCGATGTAAGGCGCCGCGGCGGGATTCGTAACCCCGCCGCGGTCGATTGCGCGGATCAAGCGGCCCGGGGGAGGGAAACCGCGTCCGCTGCAGTGAGGGCGCGTTGCAGCGCCTCCGGGTTCTTCATCTTGGCGTCGGCGCTGATAAAGGTCACATCATCGAGGCCGACAAAGCCCAGCACGTGGCGCAGATAGGCGGTGGTGAAATCCATGGGCGAGCCAGCCGGGACGCCGTCCGACGAAAGGGCCACATAGACCTTCTTGCCTTTCAGCAATCCCTCCGGCCCATTTTCCGAATAGGCGAAGGTGACGCGGGGGCGGGCGACCTGGTCGATCCACGCCTTCAAAGCCGCCGGGATCGAGAAATTGTACATCGGCGCGGCGATCACGATCACGTCCGCCGCCTGAAGCTCAGCGATCAACGCGTCGGATTCTGCGAAAGCCTCACGCGCGTCTTCGTCGTAGTCCGCCGGCGTTTTGCCGCGATGGGCGATCCAGTTCGCATCGAGCAGCGAGACGCCCTGGCTGAGGTCCCGCACCTGATCCGCGCCGCCGAAGCTGTCGGCGATGCGAAAGGCGATCTGGCTGGAGGTCGAGGACTCGGGGTTGGCGCTGGACGTGACGACCAGAACATGGGGCTGGGAAGCGCTCATCTCATCTCTCCTTCGTTGCGATCCGCCGTCAGGGGCTGTCCGGCGTGTTGAGGGAAAGATGGTCTGGATGCGGCGTGGATATAACCGCAGGAAATTTGCATTTACTGTTTCTGATTTGGGATCAGTCTTGCAAAAAGGCCTCCAGCTCTTGCGAGACCGCGTCCGGGTCTTTCAGCGCGCATTCCCAGATCACCAGAACGCGCCACCCCATTTTGGCGAGCGCCGCTTCATTGGCCGCGTCCCGCTCCACATTGCGGGCGATCTTGGCGCGCCAGTACTCGGCGTTGGCCTTGGGCTGGCGGGCGCCGCGTTTGCAATCATGGCCGTGCCAGAAGCAGCCATGCACAAAGATCGCGCGCTGGCGCCCGATGAAAGCGATGTCTGGACGGCCCGGCAGGTCCTTGCGGTCCAGCCGGTAGCCGGTATGCTCGAGCGCTCGCAGCATGCCGCGCACGCGCCGCTCAGGCCCCGTGTCGCGGCCTTTAACGCGGCGCATGACCTCGGACCGCTCCATCAGGCGAGCACGTCCAGCCGGCTCTCGTGCGCCTTGGCGTACGCGCCCACCTCTCCGGAGCGGAAT
>QKHF01000027.1 GCA_003250135.1 Paracoccaceae bacterium
ACGTATCAGGGCTCCGGCTTCCCGCCGGAGATGTTCCCGGTTTCCGGCCTGAAGGCGCCGATGACCACCCATGTGCTGGTCTATTACGATGCGCGCGCCGCCTATAGCCTGGGGCAGGTCTGGGGCGACACCGCGATGGACCCGGTTCCCGGGCTGGACGCGGGCAAGGCGCAGATGCTGGAGGGCTCGCTGGTGGTCAAACCGGCGCTGACCACCGCCGACGGCAGCATCTGGCCGCCGATGGAGGGCGCGGTCACGTGGCCGCTCTGGGCCTCGCCCGACGGGACCGCGCCGGTCTCGCTGTTCGACGCGTCCTTCTTCCAGTTCGACATCGTGGTGAAGGACTCGATCTCCGCCCCCGACTCGCAGTGGGTCTACATGACGCTGGTCTACGACAAGGACGCGCCGGGTGAGAGCAACTGGGAGAAGATGGTCACGCTCGGCGTGATGTGGGGCAACGATCCGGACGTGAACTCGCCGATGGACTGCAACTATCTGCCGCCCGACCAGACCTGCCCGGCGCTGTCCGAGACATGGATCAACCCGGCCGCGCCGATCTACGCGAAGGAGACGCTGGGCTGGGGCGGGCGCCTGTCCGGGCCCAATGACGGCGCCGTGGACATCGACGCCCGCGTGCTGCAGCCGGACGGGACCAGCAAGCCCTATGACGGGCGCTACGCCATGTCCTCCTGCATGGGCTGCCACGGAACCGCGTCGTACAAGCTGGCGAGCTTCCTGCTGCCCAGCCCGGCGGTCTGCAAGGCCGAAAGCTGCAGGCCGAAGGTCGAGGATGGTCAAGTCGTCTACTATCCGTCCGGATCGGACGACTACATGCAATGGTTCCAGGATCGCCCCGGCGACATGCCGCAGATCCCCGGCTCCATCGCGCTCGACTACGGCATGAACTACGCCTTCAAGGCGCTGCCGATCTGGTTCAAGGAGACCGGCCAGACCGGCGTGATGAGCTTCATCGAGGACTTCAACGACTATCGCGGCCACAGCCCGGCGTTCCTGAAATAGGGCGCAGCCCCCGCGGCCGCCGGCGCCACTGCGTCGGCGGATCCGCCATCAGGCGAAGTAGCGCCTGAGAATGACTTCGTAGACCGCTGCAAGTTGGCGGACCTGATCCGCCGGAACGCTCTCGTCCACCATGTGCATGGTGTCGCCCACAAGGCCGAACTCGACCACCGGGCAATGGTCCTTCACGAACCGCGCATCCGAGGTGCCGCCACCGGTGGTCATCGCCGGGCGGCGTCCCGTCACCGATTCAACCGCGCCGGCGACCAGTTCCGACAGGGCCCCCGGCGGGGTCAGGAAGCTCTCGCCGGAAACCTGCAATTCGAGGTCCAGCGCCACGCCGAAAGCGGCCGCGACATCCGCCATATGGCTGCGCAGCCACTCGGCGATGGAGTCGCTGGTATGCGCGTCGTTGAATCGGATGTTGACCTTTGCGCGGCCCTGCGCCGGGATCACGTTGTTGGCCGGGTTACCCACATCGATCGTGGTGATCGCCAGCGTCGAAGGCTGGAAATGCGCGGCGCCCTGATCCAGCGGCTCCGAGGCTAACCGGTCCAGAAGCCGCGCCAACGCAGGCAGCGGATTCTTCGCCTTCTCGGGATAGGCGGAGTGGCCCTGCACGCCGGTCGCGGTGAAAAAACCGGTCATCGATCCGCGCCGTCCGATCTTCATCACATCGCCGAACTCCGAGATCGAGGTCGGCTCGCCCACCAGGCAGACATCCGCCTGCTCGCCCCGCTCCGCCATCCAGTCGAGGATCGCGCGGGTGCCGTCCACGCCCGGCCCCTCCTCGTCGCCGGTGATCATCAGCGCGATGGAGCCCTTGGGCGGCGCCTTGGCGATCAGCGCCGCGGCGGCGGCGGCGAAGGCGGCGACGGCGGATTTCATGTCCTGCGCGCCACGCCCCCAGATTTCGCCCTGCGCCTCGTCGCCGCTGAACGGAGCGTGCGTCCAGGCCCCCTCGTCGCCCACCGGCACCACGTCCAAATGACCGTTGAAGGCGAAGACCGGCGCCGACGTCCCCCAGCGGGCGTAGAGATTGGGCACGCCGCCCCGGTCGCAGCGATGGCAGGCGAAGCCGAGCGCCTCGAGCCTTTGCGAGAGCAACTCGATCGCGCCGGCCGCATCGGGCGTCACCGAGGGACGGCGGATCAACTCGGCCGTCAGTTCGACGGGATCGATGGCGGATGCGGCGGGCGGCATGTGCGCTCCTGAGCGAAGAACAGGCGTCTCAGCCCGCGATAGGACGCCAGTCCTGCGAATGCAAGCGCGCGCCGGGCGCGGTCCTTCCGCGCCGGCAGTATCATCTCTGATCGCGCCCGATCCGCAGCGGGTCCGGACGCGGAGCGTTCACGTCACGCGACTTCGCGCAGGACGCCCATTGCGATCAGGCGATTGCGCATCACGTCCTCCAGCACCCCGCCATAGGTGCCGCAAAGGTCGCCGCCGACCATGTCCTGCGCCGTTCGCGTCAGACCCCGATACTCGGGGCTAAGATCCATGTAGGGATCGATGTTGTGCGCGACGCCGCGAAGAAAATCGTCGCCGCCGTGACGTTCGATGAAGGATTCCGCCCGCTCGCGCAGCGACGGCTCCTTCGGTTTGCTCCGAACGAAGTCCAGAATGCCCATTGGGCGTAGCTCCCCATTTGGACAGCAGCGCGATAACGCGCAGCCGTCGGCGCGCCGGCATCGCCGAAGCGAATCCGCCAGACGCGCAGAACCCCTTGGGAACGCGAAAAAGGGACGAGACCCGAACGCAAACTTCCGTGCGGCCCGCCTGCGCGGCGGACCAAATGCTGCTCGTCCTCAATCCTCGAAATCACCACTTTTCGGGCGATTTAGCCGGAATCATACGCTGAATCGCCGGAATCGGCAAATTTTTGGCGATTCCGGCGGATACTCGAAACAGGGTGAATCACGCGGCGAATCGTGGAATCGCGAAAAATCGAGTCACTTCCGGGACTTGGCGCCTGCGCGGCGTAATCAGCCCTCGAGAAACGTTCGAGACCGACCGGCTTCGCCGGGGGCGATCGCAGCGCCGCACGTGATTCGAAATCAGGCGTCGTCGCCTTCGTCTTCGAAGAACGGCGTCACCATGGCGACGATCACCGCGTTCTCCTCGAGCGCCCGGTCCATCAGCGCAAGATCCTCGTCGCCGATGTCGTGCCCCTCGGCGAGCCGCTCCTCGCGGGTTCCGTAGCCCGACACCTCGACCGGCGCCATCCCCGCCTGACGCAGGATCGCCACCGTCTCGCGCACCGCCTCCGCCTCGTCCACGCCGCTGGCGTAGCACATCAGCGCCGCGCCGGACGCGCCCTCGGGCAGGCCGTCATCGGGCGCGCGAGAGACATCGACCAGCAGCGTGTAGACGTCGTGTTTTGCTCTTTTCTCCGACATGCGCGCCCTCCTGCGCCGCAGGGCGCAAGCTGTCAAGCGGAGTTGACCGGCGGCGCGGCGACTGGCCCAATGCCGCCGCAAGCACAGGAGCGCGCGCATGGACCGGCCCACCCGCCATATGACGGCGAGAAAAGGCGACGTGATCTTTCAGCCGGGACAGGAATGTCCGGGCTTCCTGCTGCTGGAGAAAGGCTCGATCAAGGTCACGCTGACCGCCGCCAACGGACGCGAGGTGGTGCTCTATCGCGTCCAGCCCGGCGGGATCTGCCTTCAGACATTCGCCTGCCTGATCGAACGGCGCGCCTACGCCGCCGAAGGGGTGGTGGAGGCCGATATCGAAGGCCAACTGGTCCCCGCCCCCGACTTCCGCCGCTGGCTGGCCGAGGACGCAGGCTTCCGCGACACGGTCTTCGGCGCCGTCGCCCGCCGCTTCGGGGAATACGAACAGTTGATCGAGGATGTCGCCCTGACCGGCTTCGACGCGCGGCTGGCGCGGGCCTTGCTGCGCCTCTCGGACGGCGACGGAGCAGTCGCCGCCACCCATGGCGAACTGGCCAAGGAGACCGCCTCGGGCCGCGCCTTCGTCAGCCGCCGCCTGGCCGAGTTCGCCC
>QKHF01000122.1 GCA_003250135.1 Paracoccaceae bacterium
GCGGTTCCAGGCCGCCGCGCCGACCACCGACTGGTCGTGCAGGAACTTCTCCAGCTCGTCCGACAGCTGGTGCGGGCGCATCTGGCGCAGCTTGTCGAACCAGGGACGATAGCGGGCGAGGGCCGGGGATTCGGCGAATTTCGTCTCCAGAACTGCGTCGTCGACCCGGTTCAGCTCCAGCGTAAAAAAGACCAGCGGCTGCGTCGCCTCGGTCAGGCGGGACTGCATGTCGCCCATGAACTTGGCGCGCGCGGGGTCGGCGGTGTTCTGGTGATACAGGAGACCGGCATAGGACATCACGCGATTGAGCGTCCGGTCGATCGCCTCATATCGGGCGACCGCCTCGGCCATCTCGGCGCCGGACAGCGTCGCCAGCCGGCCCTCATAAGCCTCGGCGAAATCGGATATCTCGGCGGTGGTCCGCTCCAGATCGGCCGTCAGTTCCGGGCTGTCGATGCCGGGATACAAATCATCGAGCCTCCACTCGGGCATCTCCCCCAAAGCGGGGCCGCCGCTCGTGGAGCCTGCGTCGCGCGAGGCGTCGAGGGCAGGCGTCGCGATCATGGCGAAGGGCGGAATGAGGGGCATGAATGACTCCGAACCAAGCATCTGGACAGGCGCGTCGGGCGCGCCGCGTATCGTCTGACTACTTAGAACGGGCTTGGCGCTCTTGAAAGGTCGCGCGGCCTCAAATCAGGGCTTTTTCAAAGATCGGTGACGTCGGACTTTTCCGTCTCGTCTGACGGGGGCGTCGCGTCCTTCGGAATGCGGCGGATGATGATGTCGCCATTGGGCAGCATCTCCGGCGCCTCGTAACGCGGCATGTCGTCGATCCAGTGCTCGAAGCTTTCGAGCATGGCGCCGACCATCGCGTTGAACTTTTCGATGGCCTCGAGCGTCGCCTCCGACATCTCCTCGGCTTCCTTCGAGAAATCACGGGGGCTGTCGGCGGGGCTGTCGGCGGGTGCGTCTGTCCCGGCCCCGGCGGCGTGCGCAGGGACAAGTGGGAAGGCGACGAGCGCGGCGCTCAACATCGCGGCGCGCAAGAGGCGGGCGGATAGATTTTCGGCTTTGGCCATGCGCCGCATTCTATCGCGTCGATCGGGCGCTTTGAAGGCGCGCCCGGAAGCGGCAAAAGAAAACCGCCCCGGTTTGGCCGGGGCGGTTCGATCTCCAGGCGGCGCGGAAGCCCGCGCCGGGGTCAGATTACTGACCGATGTTGACCTCGACGCGACGGTTGCGCGGCTCACGCACGTTGTCGCCGGTGTCGACGGCCGGCTCGTTCTCCGAACGGCCCGCAACGGTCATGGAGTCCTGCGCGACGCCTTCGGCGGCCAGAGCGCCCGCGACGCGGTTGGCGCGACGCTCGGACAGACCCTGGTTGTAGGCGACCGAGCCGACGGTGTCGGTGTGGCCGACGACCGAGAGAAGCGGGTTCGCCATGGCCGACGCGGCGCTGACGATCTGGCCGATCACGGTGTTCGCGGCCGAGTCGAGCGTGTCCTTGTCAAAGCCGAAGTAGATGGTGAACTGGGCCGGGGCGCAGGCGGCCAGAGCGCTGGCCAGCATGGCTTCGGCGTCCTCGACGCTGATGCAGACGCCGCCCTGATAGAGCGACTCGAGATACTGATCCCACATCGCCTGGGCGTGGGCGCACTCGGCCGGACGGGCGTCCTTGTTGGCGGCGACGGTGGCGACCACCTCGTCATACTTCGCGTCGGTCTCCGGCGAGGAGACGCCCAGCTCGGCCGGGGTCCACGGCGCGGCCGCGGCGCCCTGCTCGGACTTGGCGATGTAAGCAGTGGTGTCCATCCAGTTGACGTCGGTGGTCGAGTTCCGAGCCGCCAGCGCCTGGTATTCGCGCGACAGGGACGAGCCGAAATCCTCGCCCTCGATCGACTTATCAAGATAGCTGTCCGCGCTGAAGGTTCCGCCAAGGTTTGAACCCGGCAGGTTGGTGCAGCCGGCGACAGCGACGGCGGCAGCAGCGAACAAGATCTTGGAGATCGCGTTCATGTCTCTCTCCGTATTCCAATTGTTATGAGCGACGACGCGCTCTCGACTGTCCTCTCGCTTGCGCGCATGGCTCAAGCCAAGTTCTCAATTGCAGATTTGCGGGCGCCGCACAATCACGGCTGCTCATAAACCTGTTGCAACCCCGCAACTTTACCTGTTGCGTAGCGTATAAACAACACTCTATCGCCCTGAATTACATTGATCTAACGCAATCGCGGCCCCGCCGCGCAGGCCCGCATCGCGGCGACATGGCGCATCGTACACGTCCTGTTTACGAGGCGCCGCGCAGACTGCCTTTTCCGGGAGTATGGCGCGCGCCGACTCTCGAATTCGGAGTGCTCAGGCGTGGCGGGCTATGTCGCATCGAATACTGGTTGTCGAAGACGATCCGGCGCAGCGACGGCTGATCGCGACGGTTGTGCGCGCGCTGGGCCATGACGCGCTAGAGGCGCAGGACGCCCGCGCCGCAGAGATGGCGGTCGCCACCGGGAAAGGGCGTCTTTCCCTTGTTCTGTTGGACCTGCATTTGCCGGACGTCGATGGCGTGACGCTGATGGGGCGGCTGCGCGACCTTGGCTCAACCGCCCTCATCATCGCCATGACCGCCGACCACAGCGTCGCCACGGCGATGGCCGCGCTGAAGGCCGGCGCGCATGATTATCTGCTCAAACCCGTCGCCGCGCCGCGACTGGAGGCTTCGATCCGAATCGCGCTGTCGCTCAGCAGGCTGCGCAGCGAGGTCCGGCGCCTTTCGCGGCAGGCGGACAACAATCTCACCTTCGAAGACCTGATCGCCGAGAGCGCGGCGATGCGACGCGCCATAATTTTGGCGAGGCGGGGGGCCGGGGCGGACATTCCGATGCTGATCGAGGGCGAATCGGGCGTCGGCAAGGAGGTTTTCGCCCGCGCCGCCCATGGCGCCTCGCCCCGCGCCGGGGGGCCATTTGTGGCGGTCAATTGTGGCGCGCTGCCCGAAACGCTGGTCGAGGCGACGCTGTTCGGCCATGAGAAAGGGGCCTTCACCGGCGCCACGGAGAGGCGTCCGGGCAAGTTTCAGGAGGCGAGCGGCGGCACCCTGTTTCTTGACGAGGTCGGCGAGCTGCCCTTGCCCGCACAAGTGAAGCTGCTTCGCGCGCTGCAGGAGCGGGAGGTGGAGCCAGTCGGCGCCTCAATACCCGTTCGGGTCGACATCCGACTGATCTCGGCCACCAATCGCAGCCTGCAGGCGCGGGTCGGCGAGGGGACGTTTCGCGGCGACCTCTATTATCGCTTGAGCGCGTTTCCGGTGTTGCTGCCCCCCTTGGCGGAGCGGCGCGAGGATATCGGCCCCCTCGCGTCGGCCTTCGCCGCGCGCTTCGCGCTGGAGGAGCGGCGTGCGATTCAGGAGATCGCGCCGGATGCGCTGACTCGGCTAGCCGGGCGCGGCTGGCCCGGCAATGTCCGGCAGCTTCAGAATGCGGTTTATCGGGCGGTGGTGCTGGCCGGTCCCGACCAGCGGGCGCTGACCGCGCGCGATTTTATGGAGCTGGACGAGCGCGACCAGCCCGGCGTCGGTGCGGAGGCTGTGCGGACCGAGCTTCGCGATTGGCGCGAGGCGCTGGCGGAGGATCCGCGAGAACCGCTCCCTGACCCGCTGATGACCGAGTACGGGCATATCCGCAGCCTCGAAGAGGTGGAGGCGGAGATGATCGACCGCGCGCTGGAGCTTTACCGCGGCCGCATGGCGGAGGTCGCGCGGCGGCTCGGCATCGGCCGCTCCACGCTCTATCGCAAGGTCGGCAACCGGATGGCGACGAAACGGCAGGCGTAAAGGGCGTTAGCCCAGCCGCAGGTCCACGCTGACAGGGAAATGGTCCGAGGCGGTCAGCAGGGCCCGTTTCAGCTTCTCGTCGGCAAAGCACTCGGCGTCGTCGAACGGGTGCCAGATGCGCCATTGCGGGCGGGTCCGGTCGGCCAGCCGCGGCGAGAGCATGATGAAGTCCAGCAGCGCGTTCACGTATCCGCGCTGGTCCCGGTTGTAGAACCGGGCCGTCGAGGGTCGCCAGCCATAGGGGCGGGAGAACCGCACTCGAGTATAGGGATTGCGGAGCAGCGTGGCGGGATCGCCGGGATCGCCCATCACCACCTCGACGCCCGAGCGGCCGAAGGCTTTCTCGTAATGGTCCTGGCCTGGGCCGTCGTTGAAATCGCCCAGCACGATCACGTCCTCGCCCGTCGTCAGGTGGTCCTCCACCCGCTGGCGGATCCATTCGCACTGGGCCAACTGCTTGCGGCGGTTGATGGCGGCGATGCGGCGCTCGTCCTCCTCCGACTCCGCGCCGAAGGCCGCCTTCGACTTGGCGTGAACCCCGATCAGGCGAAAGCGGGCGCCAGTCGTCAGGTCCTCGGCCGCGGCTTCGTTGGGCGGTTTCGAGAAGACGTGCAGGTCGGTCTCGCCGTCCCCGTCCACGTCCAGCGGAAACACTCCGTCGAAGCGCGGGGCGTGGTGCAGGCGCCGGTCGGGGTCCGCCAGCGCGTCGAAGGGCGGGGCGGGGTTGGCGCGTTCGCGCCGCTCGGCCCAATCCTCGGCGGTGACGCGCACCCCTCGGGGGTCGTGCATCAGCGCGACCCGGTCTGGATCGTAGAGGTACACCAGCTCCTGCCGTGTCGGAGAGGGAAAGCCCAGCAGCGCTTTCCTCTGGCGCAGGCCGAATTCCTGCGCGAACCCCTCCAGCGCGTGGGTCGCAGAGCGCTTGCGGCCCTCATTCGGCCCCTCGACCACCAGCATCAGGTCCGGGTCCACCGCCTCCAGCACGCGGGCGATGGCGTCGCCCTGTTGGCGGCGGGTCACGTCATGGCGCTTGGACCAGCTGTGATCCTGAATCAGCCGGTCGTGGCGGTCGAACAGAGCGTCGAACCATTCGATATTCCAGGTCGCGATCCTGAGCGTGGTCATCGCGGCCCAGTCTAGCTCAATCGACGGCCGGGATCATGCCGAGCGCGTGCATGTAGAGGTCGAGCATGGCCTCTTCCTCCGAGCGCTCCTCGGCCGGCTTCTTGCGAAGCGCCACCACCTTGCGCAGGGTCTTGGCGTCGAAGCCGTTGCCCTTGGCCTCGGCGTAGACTTCCTTGATCTGGTCGGCGACTTCCTTCTTTTCGATCTCAAGCCGCTCGATCCGCTCGACGATGGCCTTCAATTGCCCCGCCGCCACCGTGGTCGCCGAAAAATCCGCGTCGTCCGCCATGCTCAATCCGCCTCTTGGGTCTTCATTGGAATCTGCTTCGGGTCGCGCCCGAGGCGCTGGAACCTAGCGGCGGGAGAGGGGCGCGGCAATCCCGCCCGCACGGCGCGGGATCGCTATTCGAGCGCGACCCAGATGTGCCCCGCTTCAATCCGGCAGGGAATCATTTCGAGGCGCGCGCGGCTCGTGGTGACGTCGCCCAGAAACTCAAGCCCCTTTGGCGTTCCATCCGAATTGAGCGCCTCGCACCAGCTCAGAACCTCGCCCGTCAGAAGGTCGAAGCGACTGGAGTGCCAGCGGCAGCGGATGCTGAGCGCGTCCGAAATGGCGCATTCCTCCGGACGATTCCATTCCGGCGGCGGCGGCGCGCGGTCGAAGAATGGCAGGCGCAGGTGCGGGCAGGCGTTCTCGAAGGCGACGACGTGCTCGCCGCGGCGGGCGACGACCAGATCGAACTTCGGCAACTGGACGACGCGATGCTGGCCATCCTTAACCTCGCCTTCCTCTAACACGCGCGTCCAGAGCCTGCCGTCGGCGCGCATCGTCTCCCGCCCGATATGCTGGTCGAGCTCGCGCTCGGTTTCGTCGGTCAGCTTCGCGATCTCGTAAAGCGTGATCCGCTCGCTGGTGCCGCGCAGGCGGACCCGGATGAAGTCGCTCGTCTCGACCTGATCGCGGACCTCGTCATGGAGCGCCTCGGTGATCAGGAAGCGGGTGCCGGCGTCCTTGTTGGCGGCTTCGACTCGGCTGGCCACGTTGACGACGTCGCCGATCGCGGTCAGGCGTTCATTGCCGATCGAGCCGACGGAGCCGATCAGCGCCTCGCCGTAATGCACGCCGATGCGGATGTCGAAGTCGAGCCCGTACATGGTCTTCAGGAAGGGCTTCATGCGGTCGACCATCGCCAGCGTCTCCAACGCCGCTTTGACCGCGCGGATCGGGGCGTCGGCCTCTCCACCGCTGCCGAAGATCGCCATCATGCCGTCGCCGACGAACTTGTCGACGTAGCCGAAATTGTCCTCGATGATCGCGCCTGCCTGCGCGAAGTAACGATTGAGCAAATACATCACGTCGTAAGGCGTCATGTCCTCGGCGAACGTGGTGAAGCCGGCGATGTCGCTGAAGAAGATTGCGACCTTACGCAACTCTCCGGCCTTGTGCGCCGGGCCGCGCCGCAATTGGTTGGCGATCGCCAGGTCGGTTTCGTCCAGAACCAGACGCCGGAAGGCTATGTCGCCGGTAGGGTGCAGCTGGCAGGCGAGCCGGATGGCGCCGTCGAGGCCGACCCGCTCCCTCAGCGCCTGTTCCTTGTCGTTCGGCGGCGGGCATCCCTCGGCGCCCGACAGGATCCAGATCCGGCAGGTCGAGCATTTGGCCTGGCCGCCGCAGGCGTGCGCGAAGTGGATCTTGGCCCGCGACGCCGCCTTCAGGACGGAGTCGCCCTCGTGGCACTCGAACGAGACTTCGTCGGGGTGGGACGTCAGTTTCGGCATGTCACATCCTGCGGGCGCGGACCGCCGCGCGCGTCGTCATGCAAGCTGCTAGTCGTGTTGCGGCCGGTTCTTCTCGAAATCCGCCTTCTGATCCGCCGACGCCTCGGTCTG
Source organism: Paracoccaceae bacterium (assembly GCA_003250135.1). Lineage (GTDB taxonomy): Bacteria > Pseudomonadota > Alphaproteobacteria > Rhodobacterales > Rhodobacteraceae > SZUA-547. Next base: position 6,842 of record QKHF01000122.1, read on the forward strand.
GTATTTGTCGCGCCAGTCCTCGTAGGGCTCGCCATAGACGATCTCGCGGCTCTCGGCCTTGGTCATCTCCAGCCCCTTTTCGGCGGCGGCCTCCTGATACCAGCGGCTCAGGCAGTTCCGGCAGAACCCGGCCAAATTCATCATGTCGATGTTCTGCACGTCCGTGCGTTCGCGCAGATGGCTGACAAGGCGGCGGAAGGCGGCGGCTTCAAGCTCGGTGCGAGTGGCGTCGTCCATGGGTGCGGTCCTTCGGCTATAGCCCCTCGACGGTCTCGGCGATGATGTGGTCGACCACCTTGCGCATGGCGCCCTCATGGTCCGAGCCGGTCGCGATGGCGTTCTTGTAGGCGGCGCGCTGGCGGTCGGCCGAGGTGCCCTCCACGGCGATCTGGCGGACGCGCAGCACCTCCTCCAGGCAGCCCAGTTCATCCGCGTCTTCGGCGAGGATGCCGATCATCTCCTCCATCAGCGCGTCGAAGGGGACGAGTTCTCCCAACCCGTGGTCGACCAGCTCGCCCCGCGCGCCGTAGCGCTGCGCGCGCCAGCGGTTCTCCTGAATCAGCGTGTTCGGATACAGCCGCCAGCGCTGGTTGCGGCGGCGCAGCTTCCAGAGATAGGAGAACAGACTCTGGTAGACCGCGGCGATGGTCACCGCGTCCTCCAGCCGCGTGCAGACGTCGGCGACGCGCATCTCGACGGTGGGGAACTTGGCCGAGGGGCGAATGTCCCACCAGATCTTGGTCGCGTCCTCGATGCAGCCGGCGTTCACCAGCTGCTGCACCAACCGCTTGTACTGGGCATAGGAATCAAGCGTATCCGGCAGGCCGGTGCGGGGCAGGGCGTCGAACACCGTCAGGCGATAGCTGGAGAGCCCGGTGTCCTCGCCCTGCCAGTAGGGCGACGAGCAGGTCAGGGCCAGGATGTGCGGCAGGAAATACATCGCCTGGTTCATCAGGTCGATCCTGAGGTCGTCGTCCTCGACCGCGCAGTGCACGTGGCAGCCGCAGATCAGCAGGCGCCGCACCGCCGCGCCCAGATCCTTGCGCAACTCGTCGTAGCGCGGTTTCGGCGTATGTGTCTGTTCGCGCCACTTGGCGAAGGGGTGGGTGGAGGCGGCGATGGGCGCGTAACCGAACTCGCCGCACGCCGCGGCCACCGCGCGGCGCAGGCGTTTCAGCTCCTCGCGCGCCTCGGCCGGCGTCTTCACCGGCTGGGTGCCGATCTCCACCTGGCAGCGTAAATATTCCGGCGTGACCTGTTCTCCGATCCGCTCCTCGCAGGCCTTCAGGAAGGCGGGGTCGGGGTCGCGCACCAGATCGCGGGTCTCCCGGTCGACGACCAGGTATTCCTCTTCGACGCCGATGGTCAGGCTGGGTCTGGGGATCATGCGGCGCCTCCGGTCTGGCCATCCAGCACCTCGCGCAGGATCGGCGCGAGCCGTTCGGCCCAGGCGACCTGATCCTCCAGCGTGCGGATCAGGTCATTGCGAATCTCGATCAGGGCGTGGGCGATCCCCCGCTGGGTGCCATGCCGCCACATGCAGTCGCCCTGCAACTGGCCGGTATAGGGCTCGTTGTCGCCGACGCAGAGGTCGGGCTCGGCGCGGAGGCGCTCGATCAGGGGGGCCGCCAGCCGGTCGTCGTTGTCCCACAGCACGCCGACATGCCACGGACGCGGCGGGCGTCCGCGAAACTGCGGGGTGAAGGAGTGGACCGAGATCAGCCGCGGCTCGGACCCGGTCGCCAGCGCCTTGTCGATCATCTCGTCGATCGCGTCGTGATAGGGCCGGTGATAGGCGTCGAGACGCCGCTCAACCTCGGCCGCGTCGGCATGACGGTTGGCCGGGATGATGGAGCCGTCATAGAGCTTCATCACCAGCGTCGGGTCGTCCTCGCCCCGGTTCGGATCGATCACCAGCCGCGAGAAGGTGGAGAGAATCGCCGGCGCGTCCAGAATTTCCGCCAGGGCGATGGCCACGCGGCGCGCGCCGACGTCATAGGCGATGTGGCGCTCCAGATCCGCCTCGGGCAGGCCCAGCTCGCCGATTTCGGGCGGACAGGCGTTGGAGGCGTGGTCACAGAGCACAAGCACGGACCGGTCGGCGCCTTCGATCCGCTCGAACGGCGTGAATGCGGCGCTGGCCTGCGCCCCTTGATAAGCGGGCGGGGTCAGCGGGGGGGTGTCGACGGACGCTGTCATCGCCTCCATCCCTAGCGCCCTGATCTCCCCTCGACAATCGGTTCGCGCGCTCCGCGCGCCGAGGCCGCGCCGGCGAGCCGGAAAAAACGCCTCGGTTTCGTGAGGCGCCCGTCACGATCATGGGCTATAACGCCTTCGACCAATCAAACGCCCCAGCCAGAGAGCGCCGAAATGAGACGCCAGAGAAACGTCAAAATCGTGGCCACGCTCGGCCCAGCCTCCACGTCGCGGAAAACCATCAAGGCGCTTGTCGAGGCGGGCGCGGACGTGTTCCGCCTGAACATGAGCCATGGCGGGCATGAGGACACGCTGGAGCGGCACCGCCTGATTCGCGAGGTCGAGCAGGAGCTTGGGCGCCCGATCGGCATTCTCGCGGATCTGCAGGGCCCGAAATTGCGCGTCGGTGTTTTTGCGGCGGGGCCGCATATCCTGCAGGAAGGGCAGAGCTTCCGGCTGGACCTTGATAACGCGCCGGGCGACGCCGCCCGCGTTCAGCTGCCTCATCCCGAGATTTTCGAGGTGCTTGAGGTTGGCTCTACGCTTCTGGTCAATGACGGCAAGATCCGGCTGAAGGTGATCAGTTGCGACGAGCGCAGCGCCGTCACCGAGGTGCTGGTCGGCGGGGAGATCTCAAACCGAAAGGGCGTCAACGTGCCGGACGTGGTGCTGCCGCTGGCGGCGCTGACCGAGAAGGACCGCGCGGATCTCGAATTCGTCTGCGAGATGGGCGTCGACTGGCTGGCGCTTTCCTTCGTGCAGCGGCCTGAGGACATCGCCGAGGCGCGCGAGCTGGCCAAGGGCCGCGCGGCGGTGCTGGCCAAGATCGAAAAGCCCGCGGCGCTGAGCTGCATTCACGAGATCATCGACATCGCCGACGGGATCATGGTCGCGCGCGGCGATCTGGGCGTGGAGCTGCCGGTCAGCGAGGTGCCGCCCTCGCAGAAGCGGATCGTGCGCGCCTGCAAGCGCGCGGGCAAGCCGGTGATCGTCGCCACCCAGATGCTGGAGAGCATGATCACCTCGCCGGTGCCGACGCGGGCCGAGGTCTCGGATGTCGCCCACGCGATCTACGAGGGCGCGGACGCGGTGATGCTGTCGGCGGAAAGCGCCGTGGGCGAGTATCCCGTCATCGCGGTCGAGACGATGAATTCGGTCGCCGAGTCGGTGGAGCGCGACCCGACCTATCGCCAGATCGTCGAATCCGCGCGCACGCCGGGCAAGCACAGCGTCGCCGACGCCATCACCGCCGCCGCGCGAGAGGTGGCGGAGACTGTGAACGTCAAGGCGATCGCCTGCTTCACCCATTCGGGCACCACGGCGCTGCTGATGGCGCGCGAGCGGCCGCGCGTGCCGATTCTGGCGTTGACGCCGCTCAAGTCCACGGCGCGGCGGCTGGCGCTGGTCTGGGGCCTGCACTGCGTCCTCGGCGAGGATGTGGAGCGGTTCAAGCTGGCGGTGGTCAGCGCCGTGCGGATCGCCAAGCGCGACGGGTTCGCCGACGAAAACGACAAGATCGTCGTCACCGCGGGCGTGCCCTTCGGCGTGCCGGGCACCACCAACATCCTGCGCGTCGCCCCGGTGAACGAGAAGGCGATCTACGAGGGCGAGGCTTACTAGGGCGCGACGCGCCATCCAGGAATCAAGAACGCCCGGCTGGTTGGCCGGGCGTTTTTCGTTTGCGTGGGGCTTACAGTTCTCGGCCGATCAGCCGGTCCAGCGAGTAGCGCCCGCCGCCCTTGACCGCGAATGCGCCGACGACGATCGCCCAGAGGACCGGATACTCCCAGCCGCCCTCGGACCAGAAGAAACCGGCGCCGAAGTGGATGGACGCGGCGACCGCCAGCATCACGAAGATCGCGCTGGCCGCGAAGCGGGTGAAGAGGCCGAGCGCCAGAGCGAGGCCGGCGAAGAACTCGATCGAGCCGGCGCCGAGCGCGGCGAGGTAACCGTTCGAGAAGCCGAGCTGGGCTTCGAAGAACTGGCCGGTGGCGTCCAGCCCGTAGCCGCCGAAGAGGCCAAACAGCTTCTGTGCGCCGTGGGGCACGAGGAACAGGCCGGCGGCGATGCGGACGGCGGTCTCGGCGACGTCGGACAGCGAGGCGTAGACCGGGCGCAGGGCCGGGATGATGAGCGGGGTTTCGGTGGTTGCAGTGGTCATGGCGGCGTCTCCTTTGAATTCCGTTGACGGAAAGATGGAGGCCGGGCCAAAAAAGAACAATTTATATAATCTAACACATATTGTAGATATTTTGCGAACAATTGGCGATGCGCCTGCCTTGCTTGGGCGTCTCGCCAGCGACCTCAAGCAGAATTTTCCGCCGCACCGCCTCGGCGAAGGAGGGACGGTCGACCGCGGAGACGACAAAGGCGCCCGGCCCACCGATGATCCGCTCGGCGTATTCGGCCTCCAGATCGCCCCAGCCCGCCCGGCCGGTCTCGCAATAGCGGCAGAGGATGGCGAGGCCGTTGATGACGATCCCCTCGGCCAGCACCGCTTGCCGGGCGTCCTCCAGATCGGGGCCGTTCCAGTTGTTGGCGCTGTCGCCGGAGAAGTCGATCACCTTGCGGAAGCCCTCATGCGTGGGGTCGTTGATCAGTTCCGCGCCTTTCAGGAGCGCCGCGCTGATCGAGTTGCGCCCGAAGGCGAGCCGCGGGGCCGCCTCCAGCGCCGCGCCAAAGGTCGCCGCGCTTTCCGGCCCGTCGATCACGGTCCACCCGACGACGACATCCTGGTGGTAGACATCGCCCCACTCGACATAGGCGACCGCGATCCGCCCGTAGGCGCCCTTGGTGATCGCCGACAGGATCAGCGGGTCCTGCAGCGCTTCGGCGTAGCCGCGCCGCTGGAACAGAATCTCGCCATTGTCGATGGAACCGCTGGCGTCGGCGAGGAACACAAGCTCCAGATCGACGTCCTCTTCCGCGGCGGCGGGCGTCGCGGCCAGCGCGAGGCAAACAGCGATCCAGAGCAGCGCCTTCATCTCGGGTGCAGCCATTTCGGCAGGAAGGAGTAGGCGTTGACTTTCAGCGACTCGTCATACGCGACGTCGTTCGCAGCCAGCATCTCTTGCAGCTCTCCTGAGTTGAACGCGTCGAAGGTCTCGGTCGCGCCGCCGATATGCTTTCCGCCGACGAAGATCTGCGGAATGGTCGGCTTGCCGGTCCGGTCCCTCAGCGCGATGCGGATCTTGCCGCCCCAATTGCCCTCCTGATAGGCGGCGGAGTCGAGATCGATCGAGCGATATTCGACGCCAAGCCGCTTGAACATGCGCCGGACCGACCAGCAGAACTCGCACCATTCGAGCGCGAAAACCACCACCGGCTGGGCGGGATCGCCGACGACTTCGTTCAGGAACGCGACCGCTTCGGGCTCGGCGGCGTGGGGGGCCTCCGGCTCCGCCGCCGGTTTCGGGGCGGCGGCGGGCGCGCCGAACCTCGCCGTCGGTGTGGAGTCGGAAATCTCCTTCTCCTCCGCTGTCATGTGTTCGGGGATGTCCTCGAACAGCGGCGTCGAGAGATAGCGCTCACCCGTGTCGGGCAGCATGGCGAGGATGTTGGCGCCCTCATGGGCCTTCTCGGCGACGGCCAGCGCCCCGGCGAAGGTCGCGCCGGCCGAGGTGCCGACGAAGATCCCCTCCTTCTGCGCCAGATCCCGCGCGCAACGCATGGCGTCGTCGCCGTTGATTGGCTCGATATCGTCGATCCAGCCGGCGTCGAGCGCGTCCTCGGCGAGCTGCGGGATCCAGTCCGGCGTCCAGCCCTGCATCAGATGCGGCCGCCAGTAGGGGTGGCTTTCGAATATCTCGCCATTCGGCCCGCGCGGCTGCTCGACGCCGCTGCCGAGGATCGGCGCGTTGTCCGGCTCGCAGACGATGACGCGGGTCTTCGGGCTCCTCTCCTTAAGCACCCGCGCGACGCCTTTCAGCGTGCCGGCCGTGCCGGCGCCGGTCACCCAGTAGTCGAGGCCGATATCTTCGAAATCCTCCAGAATCTCGGGCGCCGTGGTCTTCGAGTGTATGTCGGCGTTGGCGGGGTTGTCGAACTGGCGGGTCAGGAACCAGCCATGGGTCTCGGCCAGCTCCACCGCCTTCTTCAGCATGCCCATGCCCTTCTGGTCGGCGGGCGTCAGCACCACCTTGGCGCCCAGGAACCGCATCAGCTTGCGCCGCTCGATCGAGAAGCTCTCGGCCATGGTCACGACCAGCGGATAGCCCTTGACCGCGCAGACCATGGCCAAACCGATGCCGGTGTTGCCGCTGGTCGCCTCGATCACCGTCTGGCCGGGCTTCAGCGACCCGTCGCGCTCCGCCGCTTCGATCACGCCCAGCGCCAGCCGGTCCTTCACCGAGCCCATCGGGTTGAAGGCCTCCACCTTGACGAACATGTTGACGTGATCGGGCGCCAGCTTGTTGATCCGCACCACCGGCGTGCGGCCCACCGTGCCGATGATGTCCTCAAAGCGATGGCCCATGCTCTTCCCCCAGAGATCTTGTCTGCACCGGAGGGAATATAGGGATTTCGCGCGCGTCGCGCACTCTTGCCATACAGTGCGGCCCGCCCTATAAGGCGCGCCTTGTCGATCCGCCCGGCCGAAAGGGCTGCCGAGGCGGGTCATGGACGTATCCGAACCTTATGGAGACCGAAATGCCCAAGATGAAGACCAAGGCGGGCGCCAAGAAGCGCTTCAAGGTCACGGCCAGTGGCCGGATCAAGGTCGCGCAGGCCGGCAAGCGCCACGGCATGATCAAGCGCACCAAGAAGTTCATCCGCAATGCGCGCGGCACCACCGTGCTCAGCGCGCCGGATGAGAAGATCGCCAAGAAGTTCCTTCCCTACAGCTGATAAGGAGACCCGCACATGTCCCGAGTGAAACGCGGCGTCACCCAGCGCGCCCGCCACAAGAAAGTTCTGAGCCAGGCGAAGGGCTATTACGGCCGTCGCAAGAACGTCTTCCGCGTCGCCAAGCAGGCGGTGGACAAGGCCCAGGAGTACGCGACCCGCGACCGCAAGGTCCGCAAGCGCAACTTCCGCGCCCTGTGGATCCAGCGCATCAACGCGGCCGTTCGCGCCCATGACGCCGACCTGACCTATTCGCGCTTCATCGACGGCCTGACCAAGGCCGGGGTGGAGGTCGACCGCAAGGTGCTGGCCGATCTGGCCGTGCACGAGCCGGCGGCGTTCGGCGCCGTGGTCGAGAAGGCGAAGGCCGCGCTGGCGTAACAACGCCCGGCCACGACATGCGAAAGCCCCGGCGATACGCCGGGGCTTTTTTATTGAAAGCCTTTCCCTGCTCTGCGTCGCGGCGGATCAGCCGCCGGGCTGCATTGCTTTCTGGATCGCCGCCGAAACCTCGGTCCAGCCGCGCGCCTCGGCGCCCGCCAGCAGGTCGCCCGCAATCTCGACCGGAGGTTTGGCGCCGCTTTCCAGAAGTGCGATCAGGATCGCCGGGTCGCTCTGCAGCCACAGCGGAACGGTGTCCGCCCAGTCGATGACGAAATTGATCTCGGGGTTCGCGATGGCCGCGTGATAACGCGCCAGGCTCTCGAAGTCGTTGTCGAGCAGCGCTCGCTGATAGGCGCCCTCGGAAGCGACCGACCGGAGATTGAGAACGGTCATTTCACAGGCGTTCAGGGGGCCGGTCGCCGATAGGCCGCAACGTTGCGCCGCCACCCGCATCGCCTTATCGGGCTCGGTGATCAACTGGGTGAACTCGGAAACGCCGAGCCACGGCGTGTAGACGAACTTCATCCACGCGGCGCCCACCAGGGTGATGGAGATC
>QKHF01000285.1 GCA_003250135.1 Paracoccaceae bacterium
ATTCCTACCCGCATTCCTGGCGCTCCAAGGCGCCGCTGATTTTCCGCAACACCCCGCAATGGTTCATCGCCATCGACAAGCCGATGGAGAACGCGGACGCGCGCACCAACGGCAAGACCATCCGCGAGCTTGCGCTCGCCTCGATCGACCGCGATGTGCGCTGGGTGCCGCGGTCTGGCCGCAACCGGCTGTTCTCGATGATCGAGAACCGCCCCGACTGGGTGGTCTCCCGCCAGCGCGCCTGGGGCGTGCCGTTGACCTGCTTCATGCGCCAGACCGGCCCGGGCGAGGTGGAGCTGCTGCGCAACGCGACCGTCAACGCCCGCATTGTGGCTGCGTTCCGGGAAGAGGGCGCCGACGCCTGGTTCGCCGACGGCGCGAAGGAGCGGTTCCTGTCGGGCGTCGACGGCGTGAACCCGGACGACTGGGAGATCGTCACCGACATCCTCGACGTCTGGTTCGATTCCGGCTCCACCCACGCCTTCGTCATGGAGGACCGAGAGGACGGCGCCTGGCCCGCCTCGCTGTATCTGGAGGGCACCGACCAGCATCGCGGCTGGTTCCACTCATCGCTGCTGGAGGCCTGCGGCACCCGCGGGCGCGCGCCCTATGAGGCGGTGCTGACCCACGGCTTCACGCTGGACGAGAAGGGCATGAAAATGTCCAAATCGCTCGGCAACAACGTCTCGCCCGCCGATGTGGTGAAGCAGTATGGCGCCGACATCCTGCGCCTCTGGGTGGCCTCGACGGACTACACCGAGGACCAGCGCATCGGCCCCGAGATCCTGAAGTCGAACGCCGACGCCTACCGGCGCCTGCGCAACACGCTGCGCTTTCTCCTCGGCGCGCTCGACGGCTGGGACGAGGCCGAGCGCTTGGCCCCCGCCGAGATGCCGGAGCTGGAGCGCTGGGTGCTGCACCGGATGGCCGCGCTCGACGCCGAGGTGCGGCAGGGCTACGAGGATTTCGAGTTCCAGAAGGTCTTCGCCAGCATCTTCAACTTCGCGACCTCGGACCTCTCGGCCTTCTATTTCGACATCCGCAAGGACGCGCTTTACTGCGACGCCGCCGGCTCCACCCGCCGCCGCGCCGCGCGCACCGTGCTGGACCTCTTGTTCCACCGCCTGACCACCTGGCTGGCGCCGGTGCTGGTCTTCACCATGGAGGAGGTTTGGCTGGAGCGCTTCCCGGGCGAGGACAGCTCGGTGCATGCGCAACTGATCCCCGAGACCCCGTCCGACTGGCTGAACCCCGATCTGGCGGCGAAATGGGCCAAGATCCGCGCCGCCCGCCGCGTGGTCAATGGCGCGCTGGAGATCCAGCGGCGTGAGAAGACCATTGGCGCCTCGCTGGAGGCCGCGCCCGCGCTCTACATCTCGGACGCCGAGGTCGCCGCTGCGGTCCGCAGCGTCGACATGGCGGACATCTGCATCACCAGCGCCATCGAGCTGGTGCAGCAGGACCCGCCCAACGAGGCGTTCCGGCTGGACGACCCGAATATCGGCGTGGTGTTCGAGAAGGCGACGGGCGCGAAATGCGCGCGCTGCTGGAAGATCCTGCCCGATGTCGGCGCTCATGCGCATGAGGGCGTCTGCGGCCGCTGCGACTCGGCGCTGGGCTGAAAGCCGGCGTCTCGACCCTGCCAACGTGCTGTTTTCGGCGATGAAAATCGCCGAAACGCGCGCCCCCGTGGCGACGGCGCAACAGATGCGTCGAAGTTTCGACACATAGTGCGGCCATCTCTACGCCGAACTGGGGTGTGGGCGCGTTCGAGGCCAGAATCCGCCACGGATTCCGAGGCCACGGGTCGGATGGTGTTGATGCGCGCTTCGTTGATAGCGAGACCATTGAAGTGCGCCCTTTCGGGGGCGGCGCTGGCGCTGTGCCTGACGGCTGCGTCGCCCAAGGCGGCCGCGGCGGGAACCTTCGTCACGGCGTCGGGCGTGCAGGTTCCGATGCCGGATATCGTCTCTCTGAATTGTGAAGAGATGCTCGACGTGCTTGCGGCCATCGACGCCAGCGGGTATCGCGGGGCTGCGCGGCGTCCGCATGACGAAGCCGACGCGCCGTTGCTGGAATATGAGAACCGCCTGGCGCGGACCCATTTCCAGCGCTGCGCGTTGATCAATCGCGGGACCGCCTCGGAAAGCGCCTTTGCGCGCGGATACGACGAATAGGCCCAATCGCTGCACGTTCAGCGCGACCGAGATGAGCATTCCATGAAGAACGCGCATTCGCTGACCCGCGCGCTTGCGCTGGCTGCGGCGATCCTCGTCGTCGACCAGGCGACGAAATGGCTGGTGGTCGAGCATCTGGACCTGAAGACGTTGGGCGAGATGCATCTCTCGCCTGTTTTCAACCTGCGCATGGCGTGGAACACCGGCGTCAATTTTGGGGTGTTCGCGGGCAGTGGCGATGCTGCGCGGTGGGTTCTCATCGCCGTCGCTCTGTTCGCTTCCGTCGCGCTTGCGGTCTGGACGGCGCGCGCCGGGCGCCGGCCGGTCTGGATTGGCGCAGGAATGATCATCGGCGGCGCACTGGGCAACGCGTGGGACCGCGCGACCTATGGCGCGGTGGCCGATTTTCTGAATGTCAGCTGTTGCGGAATTCACAATCCCTGGGCCTTCAACGTGGCCGATGTCGCGATTTTCGCCGGCGTAGCGGTGTTGCTTCTGTTCGACCGCGCGGGCGACGCCGCCGCCCCGGAACGGCCTGAATCGGGTGATAGATGAGGCCCGATTGCGTCCCCAGACGGCGCGCGGCATTATGCGCGCCGAGTTTAGTCCCAACGGAGAATCGCATGACCCGCGCCGCCGCACGCCTGAAGCGTTTCGTTGCGCCTGCCGCGTTGGCGGTCGTCCTCGGCGCCTGCACGGTGGGCAGCGAGGGGGGCTCGTTCAGTCAGCAGATCGGCTTGGCGACCCCGCCGCCCGATGAATACGCGGTGGTCGCCAATCGCGAATTGCAGATTCCCAGCACCTACGAGTTGCGGCCGCCCAGCCCAGGCGCGCCCAGTCTGGTGGAGGCGCAGCCCGGGGAGCAGGCGCGCGCGGCGCTGTTCGCGCCGGCCGAGTCCGGCGCGGCCGGTCCCAGCGCGGGCGAGTCTGCGCTGTTGGCCGCCGCTGGCGCAACGCAGACCGATCCCAACATCCGCCAGACTGTCGCCGCCGAGCAGGAAACCTATGTCGCGGAAAACACGCGCTTCGGGCTGACTTCCATCGCGGGTTACAAGATTCCCGGTCCCGAGGACGAAGAGGCGCTGGACGCGGATGAGGAAGCCCGGCGTCTGGCCGAAGAAGGCGTCCTTTCGCCGATCGCGCCCGACGCGCCGCCCGCGAAGAAGTGATCGCTTCTTCCGGTGGCGCCGCGGGCGTCGCAACCTAAGTTTGCTGGACTGAACCCGCGCGTCACGCGCGATGAAGGGATTCGCGCTCCATGATCCGATTCTCGTTTATCTCGCTCGCAGCCGTCATCTTTGCAGCGGCGCCTGCATCCGCCGAACCCAAGGTGACCACCTTCACGCTGGACAACGGGATGCGCGGCGTCGTGATCGAGGATCATCGCGCGCCGGTCGCCACTCACATGGTCTGGTATCGCGTCGGCGCGGCGGACGAACCGCCCAGTGAGACCGGCGTGGCCCACTATCTTGAGCACCTTCTGTTCAAGGGGACCGAGAAATATCCCGATGGCGCGTTCTCTCGCATCGTCGCCGAGAACGGCGGTCAGCAGAACGCCTTCACGTCCGACGACTACACCGCCTATTTCCAGCGCGTCGCCGTCGACCGGCTCGATCTGATGATGGATCTGGAGGCGGACCGGATGACCGGGATCACGCTGACAGATGAGGACGCCGCCACCGAGCGCGACGTGGTGTTGGAGGAGCGCAACATGCGCACCGAGAACGACCCCGGCTCTCGGTTTCGCGAACAGCTGACCTCCTCGCTTTTCCTGAACCATCCCTATGGCGATCCGGTGATCGGCTGGCGCAGCGAAATTCTCGCTCTCGGCAGGGAGAATGCGCTGAGCTTTTATCGCCGGTTCTATTCGCCCGACAACGCGACGCTGGTGGTCGCAGGCGATGTCGACCCGGCCGAGGTGGAGGAGATGGCGCGCCGCCATTACGGGCCGATCCCGCCCTCGGGCGCGCATCCCGCCGAACGCCCGCAGGAGCCGCCGCATGTCGCCGCCCGCCGGGTGGAGATGGAGGACCCACGGGTCGCTCAGCCCTACATGATGCGCTTCTACCTTGTTCCGTCGGTGCGCTCCGGCGCGGACGGAGAGGGCGCGACGCTTTCCGTTCTCGCCCAGATACTGGGCGGCGGCGGCGTGACCTCGCGCCTTGGGGAGCGGCTTCAGATCGAGAAGGAGATGGCGCTGGGCGCCTCCGCCTTCTATTGGGGCGTTTCGCGCGACGACAATATTTTCGGCGTTTACGCTGCGCCGGTTGACGGGGTCGGCCTGGCCCAGATCGAGGCGGAAGTGGACGCGGTGCTGGCCCGCCTGATCGAGGAAGGTCCGACGGACGACGAACTCGCTCGCGCCAAGACCGTGATCATCGCCGACGAGATCTACTCGCAGGACAGCCAGTCGCGCATGGCGAATTCCTACGGTGCGGGGCTGTCCGTTGGCTTGACGCTCGAGCAGATCCAAGGGTGGGAGGATGCGATCGACGCGGTGACCGCCGAGGAGGTGCGCAGCGCGGCCGAGGCCTATCTGCGTCCTGAACGATCGACCACCGGCTGGTTGAGAAAGACGGATTCCGAAAAGGCGGCGAAAGCCGCCGAAAGCGGGGAAGAGATCAAAGGATGACGCGCATGGTTCGCTTTTGCAGCGCGGCGCGCTTCGCGGTCGCCCTGATCCTGCTCGCCGCCGCCGGCGCCGCCACAAACGCCCGCGCCGACATGGCCGACATTGTCGAGGCGGTGAGCCCCGGCGGCGTCCCATTCTGGCTGGTCGAGGAGCATTCGATACCCATCGTCGCGGTCGAGATCGGTTTCGAAGGCGGCGTCAGCGTGGAGCCCGAGGGCAAGGAGGGCGTCGTCAACCTGCTGTCTGGGATGCTGGAGGAAGGCGCCGGCGATCTGGACGCGACCGGTTTCGCCCGCCGTCGGGACGAGCTGGCCGCGCGGTTCGGCTACAGCTCCGGCCGCGACGCGTTCAACGTCAGCGCGGCGATGCTGACCCGGAACCTTGATGAAAGCGTCGAGCTGCTGCGCCTCTCGCTGACAGAGCCGCGTTTCGACGCTGCGCCGCTGACGCGGGTCAAGGCGCAGGTGGTCGCCGGGCTTAAGCAGCGCGAGACGGATCCGGGCGACGTGGCGAGCGACCTCTGGTTCGCCAACGCGTTCCCGGGAACGCCCTATGGCCGCAATCCGGATGGGACGGTCGAGAGCGTCTCGGCTCTCACCGCGGACGACCTCCGCGCGGTCATGCCCGCCGCTTTAAACCCGTCGGCCGCATTCGTGGGCATTGTCGGCGACATCGATCAGGAGGCCGCGGGCGCTGTGGTCGACCGCCTGTTGGGCGATCTGCCGAAGAGCGCGGCGCCGGCGCTCGATGTGTTTGAGTTGCAGGCGAAAGGCGGCGTCGAGGTCGTGCGCATGGAGGTGCCGCAATCCGTGGCGGTGTTTGGCCATGCCGGTCCCTTGCGCGCCGATCCCGATTTCATCCCGGCCTATGTGATGAACTACACGCTGGGCGGCGGCGGGTTCGAATCGCGCCTGACCGACGAGGTGCGGGAGAAAGAGGGGCTGGCCTATTACGTCGGCAGCTACCTCTACCCCATGGATCGCGCCGGGCTTTATTTCGGTCAGGTGGCGAGTGCGAACGATCGCATCGCCCGCTCCATCTCCCTCGTCCGCGCCGAGTGGGCGCGTATGGCGGAGGAGGGCGTGACGCCGGAGGAGCTGGAGGCCGCCAAGAAGTATCTGACGGGCGCCTATGCGCTGCGCTTCGATTCCAACGCCAAGATCGCGAGCGCGCTGGTTGGCATTCAGATGGAGGATCTGGGCGTCAACTATATCCGCGACCGCAATTCGATGGTCGAGGCGGTGACAATCGAGGACGTCAAGCGCGTCGCCAAACGCATGCTGGACGCGGACGCGCTGCACATCGTCGTGGTCGGCGATCCCGAAGGCCTGGAGGCGGCGAACTAGGCTTTCCGAAGCGCGGAATCGGGAGTCGCGACTCAGGGCGCGCTCATGCTATCTCTTGTGGTGTGAATGCTCCTGACCGCAATATAGGCCAATCAGCCCCCCGCATCCGCAGACTGTCGGACGCCGTCGTCAACCGCATCGCGGCGGGCGAGGTGGTCGAGCGGCCGGCCTCCGCCATCAAGGAACTGGTGGAGAACGCCATCGACGCGGGCGCGCGGCGGATCGAGATCGCCATCGCCGATGGCGGCAAGCGCCTGATCCGCGTGGCCGATGACGGGCAGGGCATGACCCGCGAAGAACTGCCGCTGGCGCTGGAGCGGCACGCGACTTCCAAGATCGACGGCTCGGACTTGCTGGCGATCCGCTCCTTCGGGTTCCGCGGCGAGGCGCTGCCCTCCATCGGCGCCGTGGCGCGGCTGGCCATCACATCGCGTGCGGCGGGGGCGGCCGAGGCCTGGCGGATCGAGGCGACGGCTGGCCGGATCGAGCCGCCGCAGCCTGCGGCGCTGTCGCAGGGGACCATCGTCGAGGTCCGAGACCTCTTCTTCGCCACCCCGGCGCGGCTCAAGTTCCTGAAGACCGACCGGGCGGAGCAGATCGCCGTGGGCGAGACCGTCAAGCGGCTTGCGCTCGCGCATCCGGAGGTCGGATTCAAGCTGGTCGACGCCTCGGAGCAGGGCGCAGAGGGTAATGCGCTGTTCTCCGCGCCGCCGGAGCCGGGCGATCTGTTCGACGCCCGCCTCTCGCGCATCCAGCGGGTGATGGGGCGCGACTTCGCCGAGGCCGCCGTGCGGATCGAGGCGGAGAGGGACGGCCTGCGCCTGACCGGCTTCGCCTCCGCGCCCACCTACAGCCGCGGGGCGGCGACCCATCAGCATTTCTTTGTCCGTGGCCGTCCGGTGAAGGACAAGCTGCTGATCGGCGCGCTGAAGGGCGCCTATACCGACCTGTTGCCGCGCGGGCGGCACGCCGCCGTCGCGCTCTGGCTGGACATCGACTGCCAGGAGGTGGACGTCAACGTCCACCCCGCCAAGACAGAAGTGCGGTTCCGCGACTCGGGGTTGGTGCGCGGGCTGGTGGTCTCGGCCCTGCGTCACGCGCTGGCCGAAGCGGGTTGCCGCGCGCCCCGGCCGGTCAGCTTCGGCGCCTTGGGCGCGTCGCCCCCGCCTTCGCCCGCCGCCGCAGGCTACGCCAGCCCGCGCGCCCGCGGTCCCGCGCCCCTGCCGCGCGGCCTCGCCGAACGCGCTAACCACTGGCAGGCGCCCGCGCAGATGGCGGCGCAGGTCGAGGGCTGGGCCGCGCCCGAGGCGCGCTCGGAAGCGGTGATCGACGCAAGCGAAGTCCAGCCCGAGGATGTCGGGCCGCTGGGCGTCGCCCGCGCGCAGATTCATGAGACCTATATCGTCGCCCAGACCGCGGAGGGGCTGGTGCTCGTCGATCAGCACGCGGCGCATGAGCGGCTGGTCTATGAGCGCCTGAAACGCCAGATGGCGGAGACGGGCGTTCCGCGGCAGGCGCTGCTGATCCCGGAGGTGATCGGCCTCGGTCAGGAGGACGCGGTTCGTGTGCTCGCCCGCGCCGAGGAATTGAAGACGCTGGGCCTCGTCATCGAGCCCTTCGGCCCCGGCGCGGTCTGCGTGCGCGAAACTCCGGCAGTGCTGGGCGAGGTCGACGCCGCCCGGCTGGTGCGGGACATCGCCGACGAATTGTCGGAGACCGGCGCCTCGCGCAGCGCCGAGGCGCGGATCGAGGCGGTTCTGGCCACGGTCGCCTGCCATGGCTCGGTGCGCGCCGGCCGGCGGCTGCGGCTTGAGGAGATGAACGCGCTGTTGCGGGAGATGGAGGCGACGCCCAACTCCATGACCTGCAATCACGGGCGCCCCACCGTCGCGCGGCTGACGCTGGCGGAGCTGGAGAAGCTGTTCGAGCGGCGCTGAGCGGGACAGGGTGTCCGGTCACATGGCCAAGCCCTGCGTTTCTTGGCATTCTCCCGGCGCCGCATCCATTCGGAACCCCAGATGCTCCATAACAATCACCCGCTGCGCCATCAGCTGACCAATGAGCTGCACGCCCGGCCCTTCATACCGCTGGAGGCCCCGGCCCGTGCGGCGCATATCGCCTTCAAGCAGCCGATGAACGCCGCCCGGCGCGCGCCAGAGGAGGATTTCGCGCATCTGAAGTCGTTTCTGGAGCGCCATGGCGGCCCGCTGCCCGCACCGGACGAGCAGCACTATTTCCATGATTTCGGCCGGTTCCGCCTGAAATGGGAGCGGCACACCGAGTTCGTCTCCTACACGATTTTCGTCGACGGTCTGGGCGACAGCCCGTTCGACGCCTCCGCGTCCAAGCATTTCCCGCAGGACTGGCTGGACGAAGCCCCGGGCTTGGTGGTGGCCGCGACGCATCTTTACATCGAGCCGGTCGAGGACGCCCGCGCGGCCGAAGCGCGGCTGATCTCAATCGCTGACCACTTCACCGCGGAAAGCCTTGCGGCGGCTTTCATCGGCGATTCCGAGGCGATGGTTTGCGGCGATTTCCGGATACATGAGGATGGCTTCTCTCGCTTCGCCATCCTGGTCTGCGGACTGCCCGGCGCGCGCAGGCTGGGTCGGTTCGCGCAGCGCGTCCTGGAGGTGGAGACCTATCGGTCGATGGCGATGCTCACGCTGCCGCTCGCGCGCCGCATCGCCGCCCGCCTGTCGCTGCTTGACGACGAGCTGTCCGACATCACCGCGCGCTTCGCGGCGCAGGGCGACGCGTCGGAACTGTTGAACCGGCTGACGGCGCTGTCGACCGAGATCGAGGCCATGTCGGCGCAGAGCGCCTTCCGGTTCGGCGCCGCGGGCGCCTACGCCGACATCGTCGACCAGCGGATCGAGATCATGCGCGAGTCGCGCGTCGGCGGCCTGCAGTTGTTCAGCGAGTTCATGATCCGCCGGTTCGATCCGGCCATGCGCACCTGCCGGTCGGCTGAAAAGCGGCTGGAGGAATTGTCGAAACGCGCGGCCCGCGCCGCCAACCTCCTGCGCACGCGCATCAACCTGTCGCTGCAGAAACAGAACCAGAAGCTGCTGGCGTCGATGAACCGCCGCGCCGGGCTGCAGCTGCGCCTGCAGGAGACTGTGGAGCTGCTGTCCTTCGTCGCCATCTGCTATTCCGGCGTCAGCCTGCTGGGCCTTCTGCTGGCGCCGTTCGGCGAGTCATCGGGCGTCGACCAGACGCAGATGACCGCCATTCTGGTGTTGCCGGTGATCGCCGCCGTCGCGCTGCTGGCCGTCTGGGTGCGCCGGCGGCAGAAGCGGCTGGAATCAGAAGAGGCCGGCGAGCACGAATCCGGCCAGCAGCAGTAAGCCCGCGTCGCGGTTCGAACGGAACAGCGTCAGGCAAAGCGCGGGATCGTCGGTGCGCAGCCTCGACGTCTGTCGCGCCAGATGCGCGCCGAAGGCGGCGACCCCCAGCCAGGCGGGCCAGCCCAGTCCGGCCGCCCCCACGGCCAGCCCCGATAGCAGGGTCGCCGCGGCGGAAAACCCGGCCATCCACGGGCCGGGCCGCTCGCCGAATTTGAGCGCGGTGGACTTCACCCCGATCAGAGCGTCGTCGTCGCGGTCCTGATAGGCGTAGATCGTGTCATAGGCCAGCGTCCACGCGATCCCCGACGCATAGAGCAGCAGCGGCGGCCAGCCCAAGCCGCCCGTGTGCGCCACCCAGCCCATCAGCGCGCCCCAGTTGAAGGCGATCCCCAGGAAGATTTGCGGCCAGTAGGTGAAGCGCTTCATGAACGGATAGATCGCCACCGGCCCCATCGCCGCCACGCCCAGCAGGATCGCCGTCCAGTTCATGGTCAGCAGGATCGCCAGCCCGATCGCCAGCAGCACGGCCAGGAAGACGAAGGCTTGCCGCACCGTCACCCGACCCGAAGGAATGGGGCGCGAGCGCGTGCGGGCGACCTTCGCGTCGAAATCCCGGTCGGCGATGTCGTTGATCACGCAGCCCGCGCCGCGCATGACGAACGCCCCGATGGCGAAAGCGGGGATCAGCCAGAGGTCATGCCCGCGCCAGTCCGTGGCTGCGACGGCCAGCGCCAGGCTCTGCCAGCAGGGCAGCAGCAGCAGCCATGTCCCGATCGGCCGGTCGGCGCGCATCAGTTGCAGATAGGGACGCGTGGCTTCAGGCGCGTATCGGTCGACCCAGTTCTGCGCCGGCGCGTCGGCGACGACGCCCGTCTTGGGCTCGAGTCCTGAGGTGTCCAATGGCTCCGCCATGCCGTCCTTTCCGCGCCGGGTCCGACCCATGCGATACAAGGCCCCGCCGCCGATGGCCAGTGCGGCGCGTTGGCGAATCCCCGCCGTCGCGCTATGGCGGCGTGGAGCATACGCGAGGGTGAGAGATGAGCGACGGCCCCGGCATCCGACTTCATGTGACCGCCGATCTCGGCGCGGGCGCGGAGATCGCGCTCGGTCGGGATCAGGCGCATTACCTGTTTGGCGTGATGCGGCTGGGGCAGGGCGACGCGCTGCTTGTCTTCAACGGCCGGGATGGCGAGTGGGAGGCCGAGGTCGCCGGGGCGGGAAAGCGCGCCGGAACGTTGGTCTGCCGCGCGCAGACGCGCGCGCAGGAGACGCCGCCGGACCTTTGGCTGCTGTTCGCGCCGCTGAAAAAGGCCCGCACCGATTTCATCGCCGAGAAAGCCGCCGAGCTGGGCTGCCGCCGGGTTCTGCCGGTCTTCACCCGCTTCACCAATTCCGAGCGGGTGAACGTGGATCGCTTGCAGGCCCATGCGGTCGAGGCCGCCGAGCAATGCGGGCTGCTAACCGTCCCTGAAATCGCCGAGCCCGCGCCGCTGGCCAAGGTGCTGGACGATTGGGATTCCTCCCGACGCCTGCTGTTCTGCGACGAGCGGCGCAACGCGCCCCCGGCGGTGGAAGCTCTCGCCGTCGCCCCGGACGGGCCGTGGGCGGTTCTGATTGGCCCCGAGGGCGGTTTCGCGCCGGAGGAGGTGGAGCGCCTGCGCGGCCTGCCTTTCGTCACGCCGGTCTCTCTGGGCCCGCGCGTGCTCCGCGCCGACACGGCGGCGGTGGCGGCGCTTTCCCTCTGGCAGGCGGCCAAGGGGGACTGGCGGTGACCGCGCCGCGGCTGCACGTGATCCCGGCGATCGCCTGCGACAAGGCGCTGATCCTGCGGCGCGGGCCGACCGATCAGGTCGCCAGCATCCTGTGGGACCGCGCGACGGGCGAGTTTCAGTTGGGCCAGTGGTTCAGGGGACGAATTTACGAGCACCGCTCGGATCTGTCGCCGGACGGGCGGCACATGATCACTTTCGCGGGCAAGGGCGTCAGGTGGTGGACCGCCATTTCGCGCGCGCCCTGGCTGACGGCGCTGACCTTCCTGCCGCAGGACAGCACATGGCATGGCGGCGGGGCGTTCACGCCGGACGGGCGCATCTGGCTGAACGGCGGCGGCGATATTCCGGGCGGCGCGCCGGACGGGCTGCAGCAGGCTGACCCCTCCGCCTATCCGCATGGCACCGACGGATTCCACATGGGCGGGCTCTTTGCGGCGATGATGCAGAAGCGCGGCTGGAGGCATGACGGCGGCGAGCGCTACGAAGCGCGGCTCTCGAAGCCGCTCGCGGCGGGATGGCGGCTGGAGCTGGGGTTCGAGGTCGGGCGCAGGAACCGCTCGATCATCTCCAACCGCTACGCGCTGCTGGACGCCGAGGGGCGGCCGGCGCCCGGCGCCGAGGACTGGGAATGGGCCGAGCCGTGGCGGGACGGCGTGCAGTTCGCCGCTCGTGGAGGACTCCATTTCGCGCCGCTGACCAATCAGGGGCTGGGGACGCCAACGCTGATCCGCGATTTCGGCGACATGACGTTCGAGCCGCGGCAGGCGCCCTATCGGGGAGTGGGCGACGCATGAGCTTCATCCGCCCCGAAGCCGCTCGCGTTCTGTCTCGCTGGGCCGGGACCGCCGGGTGGCTGGCGGCGCTTGGCGTCATTCTTTGGGTCGGGGTCGCCAACCTCCTGTCGGGCGGCCTTTGGGGCTGGGCGGCCCTCATCCTGTTCGCGCCCCCCGCGGCCTGGTTCGCCTACAGCGCCTTCGCCCACGCGCGACTCGCCGCCGGGGTCAAAGGGCCCGGCCATGTCGAGATCCGTGAGCGGCGCATCTTCTATCTCGGGCCCTATGGCGGGTCCGTCGTCGATATCGAAGCGTTGTTGCAGGTCTCCATCGTCACCACAGACCGCGGCCCTGCCGAGGACGACGCCTTCTGGCTACTGGACCGCGACGACGGGCCCGAGGTGCTGATTCCCAACGCCGCCTCGGGGGCCGAGGCGCTGCTGGACGCGTTTTCGGCGCTCGACGGTTTCGCCTATGCGAAAGTGGTCGAGGCGATGGGTTCAACCCGCAACGCCAGCTTCACAATCTGGCGACGGGACGGCGGCGGCGCAGCCAAACCCTTGCAACGAGACCGCACGATCCACTAAGGCTGCACCGCGATGCGCGAGCAGAGGGAGCACGCCGATGTCGATACCGCAATCGGGCGGCGGGCCGATCGAAAGCCGCGACCAGCTGGTCGAGTTCCTCTCGTCGGGCTGCAAGCCGAAAGACCAGTGGCGCATCGGCACCGAGCACGAGAAATTCGGCTATCGCCTCTCCGACCATTCCCCGCTGCCCTATGAGGGCGACTGCTCGGTCCGCGCCATGCTGGAAGGCTTGCGTGACGAGTTCGGCTGGGCGCCGGTCCTCGAAGGCGAGCACATCATCGGCCTCACCAAGGACGGCGCCAATGTCAGCCTTGAGCCGGGCGGGCAGCTGGAGCTGTCCGGCGCGCCGCTGAAGACCATCCACAACACCTGCGACGAGGTGCACACCCATCTCGCCGAGGTGAAGGCCATCGCCGACCGCATCGGCGCGGGGTTCATCGGCCTCGGCGCGGCGCCGGAATGGACCGGCGATCAGATGCCGGTCATGCCCAAGGGCCGCTACGGCATCATGACCCGCTACATGGGGAAGGTCGGCACCCACGGGACCGAGATGATGTACCGGTCCTGCACCATCCAGGTGAATCTCGACTTCGAGTCCGAGGCCGACATGGTGAAGAAGATGCGGGTCGGGCTGGCGCTGCAGCCGATCGCCACCGCCCTCTTCGCCAACTCGCCGTTCTTTGAAGGCAAACCCAGCGGCTTCGCCTCCTACCGCGCGCGCATCTGGCGCGATGTCGACAGGGACCGGACCGGCATGCTGCCCTTCGCCTTCGAGGACGGGTTCAGCTTCGAGCGCTATGTCGACTACGCGCTCAGCGTGCCGATGTACTTCGTCTATCGCGACGGGAAATACATCGACGCCTCGGGCAAGTGCTTCCGCGAGTTCATGGAGGGCAAGCTGGAGGCGGCGGCGGGCGAGATCCCGACGCTTTCCGACTGGGCCGACCACCTGACCACGCTGTTCCCCGACGCACGGCTGAAGAAGTTCATCGAGATGCGCGGCGCCGATGGCGGCCCGTGGCGGCGCATCTGCGCGCTGCCCGCCTTCTGGGTCGGGCTGATCTATGACCAGACCGCGCTCGACGCCGCCTGGGACGTGGCCAAGAACTGGACCGGGGAAGACCGCGAGCAACTGCGCCTCGACGTGGCTGAGACGGCGCTGGGCGCGGAGGTCGCCGGGCGATCCGTGCGGGACGTGGCGCGGGAACTGCTGGAGATCGCCGATCACGGCCTGCGCGCGCGGGCCGAGACGCATTTCGTCGACGCCAATGAAAGCCATTTCCTGAACGCGCTGCGGGAGGTGGTGGAGACCGGCCAGACCCTCTCGGACGAGCTGCTGGCCAAGTACCACGGCGACTGGGGCGGCGACCTCAGCCAGATCTATGACGAATACAGCTACTGAAGGGCGGTGAAGGCGTCGGGCGCCACGCGCCCATCACGCCGCCGAGCCGCCCACCGTCAACCCGTCGATCAGCAGGGTCGGTTGGCCCACCCCTACCGGCACGCCCTGACCGTTCTTGCCGCAGGTGCCGATGCCGGGGTCCAGCTTCATGTCATTGCCGATCATCCGCACATGGTGAAGCGCCGTCGGTCCGTCGCCGACCAGCGTCGCGCCCTTCACCGGATGCAGCACCTTGCCGTCCTTCACCCGGTAAGCCTCGGTGCAGGTGAAGACGAACTTGCCGTTGGTGATGTCCACCTGCCCGCCGCCGAAGCCGACCGCGTAGATGCCGTCCTTCACCGCGGCGACGATGTCGGCCGGGTCCGCCTCTCCGCCCAGCATGATGGTGTTGGTCATGCGCGGCATCGGGATATGGGCGTAGGATTGCCGCCGCCCGTTGCCGGTGGGCGCGACCCCCATCAGCCGGGCGTTCTGCCGGTCCTGCATGTAGCCGACCAGCGTGCCGTCCTCGATCAGCACGGTGCGGTTGGTCGGCGTGCCCTCGTCATCCACGGTCAGGCTGCCGCGCCGGTCGGGGATCGTGCCGTCATCGATCACCGTGACGCCTCTGGCGGCCACCTGCTGGCCCATCAGGCCGGCGAAGGCGGAGGTTCCCTTGCGGTTGAAGTCGCCTTCCAGCCCGTGGCCGACCGCTTCATGCAGCATCACGCCCGGCCAGCCGGCGCCCAGCGCCACCTCCATCACCCCGGCGGGCG
>QKHF01000176.1 GCA_003250135.1 Paracoccaceae bacterium
GGACGCGCTGATCCGCACGCTCGGCCTGGCCGCCTGGGGCCTGCCCGCCAGTCTTGGCGTCTGGAGCTGGCGCCTGATCGCGCATCGCAAGGGCGGCGGGCGCGCGCTGACCCGCATCGCCCTGGCGCCGCTCGCCATCCTGCTGACCGCCATGGCGGCCTCGGCGCATGCGCCCTTCCCCGGCTGGAGTTTCGAAAGCGGCCTGGGCGGGATCATCGGCGACGTGCTTTTGTTGCAGATCGTCGGGCTTCTGCCGCTGACGCCTGCATTGAAGCTGGTCGTAATGGCGACCGTCTTCGCATCCGCCGCCTTCATCGCCTGGTGCTTTGCGCTGGGAGTTTCGCGCGCCGAGGTGTTCGGCGTCCTGCATTGGATGGCGGCCAGCCTACGCACGACGCTGGGCTTTGTCGGCGGGCATTCGGCCCGGCACGGCGCCCGCGCCTTCAACGCCGCCTTCGAGGCCGCGCAAAATCGCCGCGCCAAGCCCCGGTCCGAGACGATGGAGCCGCCGGAGCCGATCGGCGGTGGGCGTCGGGTGGAGCCGAATTTCGGCGAAGCGGACGAAGACGAGGAATTTGTCGAGCGCGTGGTTTCGACCGCGCGGACTGAGGTGGACGACGAAGCCGGACGGCGGCCCGCCGTGCGCCATCGCGCCGCCGCTGTCCGCAAGAGCCGCCGCGCCGCGGCGGAGGAGCAGCCGAGCCTCGCGCTGGAGGATGAAGGCGCCGACGACTACACGCCGCCCGCCCTCTCCTTCCTGCAGAACCCCGCGCGGATCGCCCGCGCCGAAATCTCGGATGCGGCGCTGGAGGAGAACGCCCGGATGCTGGAGAGCGTGCTGGACGATTACGGCGTGCGCGGCGCGATCACCTCGGTCAAGCCCGGCCCCGTGGTCACAATGTACGAGCTGGAGCCGGCGCCGGGCCTGAAGGCCAGCCGGGTCATCGGCCTCTCCGACGACATCGCGCGCTCCATGTCCGCGCTTTCGGCCCGTGTCTCCACCATTCCGGGGCGCAGCGTGATCGGCATCGAACTGCCGAACGCCAGTCGAGAGAAGGTGCTGCTGCGCGAACTCCTGTCCACCAGCCAGTACGGCGACACCAAGCACTCGCTGCCGCTGGCGCTTGGCAAGGATATCGGCGGCGACCCGGTGATCGCCAACCTCGCGCGCATGCCGCATCTCCTGATCGCAGGCACCACCGGGTCGGGCAAGTCGGTGGCGATCAACACCATGATCCTGTCGCTCTTGTACGCGCTGAGCCCGAAAGAGTGCCGCATGATCATGATCGACCCGAAGATGCTGGAGCTTTCCGTCTATGACGGCATCCCGCATCTCCTGTCGCCCGTGGTCACCGACCCCAAGAAGGCGGTCGTAGCGCTGAAATGGGTCGTGCGCGAGATGGAGGAGCGCTATCGCCGCATGTCCAAGATGGGCGTGCGCAACATCGACGGTTTCAACGCCCGCGTCCGCGCCGCGCTTGAGAAGGGCGAGGAGTTCAACCGCATCGTCCAGACCGGATTCGACGAGGCGACCGGCGAGCCGATCTTCGAGGAGGAGAGCTTCGCCCCCGAGGAGATGCCGTTCATCGTCGTCGTCGTGGACGAGATGGCCGACCTGATGATGGTGGCGGGCAAGGAGATCGAGGCCTGCATCCAGCGCTTGGCGCAGATGGCCCGCGCCTCCGGCATCCACATCATCATGGCGACGCAACGCCCCTCGGTCGACGTCATCACCGGCACGATCAAGGCGAACTTCCCGACCCGGATCTCGTTCCAGGTCACCTCGAAGGTCGACAGCCGCACCATCCTGGGCGAACAGGGCGCCGAACAGCTGCTGGGCATGGGCGACATGCTCTACATGTCCGGCGGCGGGCGGATCACCCGCGTGCACGGCCCCTTCGTTTCCGACGAGGAAGTCGAGGAGATAGTCAAGCACCTGAAGACCCAGGGCGCGCCCACCTATGTCGAGGCGGTCACCGAGGAGGATGGCGACGCCGTCTCGTCCGCGGTCGACGAGATTCTGGGCCTCGGCGGCGGGGACGACGACGCCAGCCTCTACGACCAGGCGGTGGCGATCGTGGCGCGAGACCGGAAATGCTCCACCTCCTACATCCAGCGCAAACTGCAGATCGGCTATAACCGCGCCGCGCGGCTGGTGGAGCAGATGGAGGAGCAGGGCGTGGTCAGCATGGCGAACCATGTGGGCAAGCGCGAGGTGCTGATCGAGGAGCGGTGAGTCGACTCTCCGCGCCTGAGCGCCTAGCTTCCTCACAAGCCTGCGAGGCCCGCATTTCGGGTCTCGATTTCGCCGCATTCGCCGCCCAGATGAAGGCCATGATGAATCGCAAGCAATTTCTCGCCGGCGCGCTGTGCTCGGCGCTTCTGTCCGCCGCCGCGGCCGCCCCCGCCGCCGCGCAGTCCGCCGCGGATGCGCGCGACCTGAGGCGCATCTCCAACTACCTCAACTCGAACGAAACGCTGGCCGGCGATTTCGTGCAGGTCGGCCCGGATGGCGAGGTCAATCAGGGCCGGTTCTATCTGCGCCGTCCCGGCCGGGTCCGGTTCGAGTACGATCCGCCCAATCCCACGCTCGTGGTCGCGGACGGGTTCTGGGTCGGCGTCACCGACACCAGCCTCGACACGCTGGACCGCTATCCGCTCAGCGACACGCCGCTGCATCTTCTGTTGAAGGAGGACGTGGATCTGGCTCGCGAAGGCGCGGTGTCGAAGATCGAGCGCGCCGCCAACCAGATGCGGATCACGGCGATCAACCCGGATGATCCGTCTCAGGGCAGCATCACGCTGGTGTTCACCGACAATCCGCTGGAACTGCGTCAGTGGATCGTGGTCGACCAGCAGGGCCTGACCACCACGGTGGCGCTGCGCGATATGCGCTCCAACATCTCGCTGAAGCCGGAGCTGTTCGTCATCAACGAGCCGGACTAGGATAGCCCACGCTCGGATTGTCAAAACCGAGCGTGGACTTCATCCGCTCAATTCATATTTGCTGATATTAACAATGTGCTGGTGTTCGTCCGCGCGCATCATATTTCTATAAATCGAACGTCGCAAAGACCGGCGCGTGGTCCGAGGGCTGATTCCAGCCGCGCGCGTCCTTCAGCACGCGGCTGCCAGAGGCGCGCTTGGCGACATCGGGCGTCGCCCAGACATGATCCAGCCTGCGGCCCTTGTCGGCCGCCGCCCAGTCCTTCGCGCGATAGGACCACCAGCTGTAGAGCTTGCCCTCGGGAATGTCCGCGCGGGTGACGTCCACCCAGTCGCCCGCCTCCTGCGCCGCGGTGAACTTGTCCACCTCGATCGGCGTGTGGCTGACCACTTTCAGCAGCTGCTTGTGGGACCAGACGTCGTCCTCTCTCGGCGCGATGTTGAGGTCGCCGACCAAGATCGCGTCGCGGGTCTTCGCCCCTACCCCCCAGTCCCGCACTTCGTCGACGAAGCGCAGTTTGTGCTCGAATTTCGGATTCGCCTCCACATCCGGCACGTCGCCCCCCGCCGGGATGTAGAAGTTATGGATCTCGACTCCGTTCGCCAGCTTCGCCGAGACGTGCCGCGCGTCGCCCTTGCCGCACCAGTCCACATGCGGAACCTCAGTCATCGGGAGGCGAGACAGGATGGCGACGCCGTTATAACCCTTCTCGCCCCGCGCGATCAGCGTTTCGTACCCGAGCGCGGCGAAGTTCTCCGTCGGGATCTTGTCGACGGGCGATTTCGTCTCCTGCAGACACAGGACGTCAGGCCCCTCCTCTTCCAGCAGCTTCAGCACGATCGGCTCGCGCAGACGGACGGAGTTGATGTTCCAGGTGCAGATCGTGACGGGCATGAAGTCCTCGGCGGGCAAGAAAACGGCGCGCCGAACATGGCGCGCCGCCGCAGGAAAGAAAAGCGCGGAAGCCTGGGATCAGGCCACCAGACGATAGCCGCCCGATTCCGTGACCAGCAGACGCGCGTTCGACGG
>QKHF01000300.1 GCA_003250135.1 Paracoccaceae bacterium
GGGCGCCGAGAACCTCGACCTGCTGGCGCGGGCGATGCGGCCGCGCGCGGAGCTGCGCGTCGCCACGGACATTCCCGATTATGCGCGGCATGCGCTGGAGGCCGTGCATCTGCATCCGGCTTTTGAATGGACGGCCGAGCGCGCCGCGGACTGGCGCGAGCCCTGGGCCGGCTGGCCCGGCACGCGCTACGAGGCGAAGGCGCTGCGGGAAGGCCGGGCGCCGCATTACCTGATCTTCCGCAGGCTCTGACGGCCGCCTGATGCTTGGGGCGGTGGACGGCGGCGCCGGGCGCGGCTATAGCTCCGCCGTGACCGCAACCAGCCGTTTTCGGAGCCGAACATGTCCTCTCATGGCGAGCCGCGCCCGCTGACCGCCCGCCGCGCGCCCGGCCTGAAGGGCGAGGCGCATGTGCCCGGCGACAAGTCCGTCTCTCACCGCTCGTTGATCCTTGGCGCGCTCAGCGTGGGCGAGACCTCGATCACCGGGCTTCTGGAAGGGCAGGACGTGCTCGACACCGCCAAGGCGATGCAGGCCTTCGGGGCGGAGGTGGAGCGGACCGGGACCGGCGCGTGGACCGTGCGCGGCGTCGGCGTCGGCGGTTTCGCGGAACCGGAAGACGTGATCGATTGCGGCAACTCCGGCACCGGCGTGCGCCTGATCATGGGCGCGATGGCGACCACCCCGATCAGCGCCACCTTCACCGGAGACGCATCCTTGCGCTCGCGCCCGATGGGCCGGATCACCGATCCGCTGGCGCTCTTCGGCGCGCGCTCCTACGGCCGCGGCGGCGGGCGTCTGCCGCTGACGCTTGTGGGCGCCGCCGATCCGATCCCGGTGCATTACCGGGTGCCGGTGCCGTCCGCACAGGTGAAATCCGCCGTGCTGCTGGCGGCGCTGAACGCGCCCGGCGTGACGGAAGTGACCGAGCCGGAGGCGACCCGCGACCACACCGAACGCATGCTGCGGGGCTTCGGGGCGGAGATCGAGACGGAGCGGACGCCCGGCGGCGCGCTCATCCGGCTGACGGGCCAGCCTGAGTTGCGCCCGCAGACCATCGTCGTGCCGCGCGATCCGTCCTCGGCTGCCTTTCCTGTGTGCGCGGCGCTTATCGTCGAGGGCTCGGACGTGCTGGTTCCCGGCATCGGCCTCAATCCGACCCGCGCCGGCCTCTACACGACGCTGCGCGAGATGGGAGCGGACCTGACCTTCCAGAATGAGCGCGAGGAAGGCGGCGAACCGGTCGCCGATCTCCGGGCGAAGTTCTCTCCTAACATGAAGGGGATCGAGGTGCCGCCCGAGCGCGCGCCCTCGATGATCGACGAATATCCGATCCTCTCGGTCGTCGCGGCGTTTGCGGCCGGCAAGACCGTAATGCTCGGCGTCAAGGAGCTGCGGGTCAAGGAGAGCGACCGGATCGACGCCATGGCCCGCGGGTTGGAGGCGTGCGGCGTCAAGGTCGAGGAGACGCAGGACACCTTCACGGTCCACGGCATGGGTCCGGGCGGCGTTCCCGGCGGGGCGACCGCTGCGTCGCGCCTCGACCACCGCATCGCGATGTCCTTCCTGATCTGCGGCATGGCGGCGAAAAAGGCGGTCACCGTGGATGACGCCGGCGCGATACTCACCAGTTTCCCCATTTTCGAGGACCTGATGGGCGGGCTGGGCGCGATGTTCACGCGGGACAATCGATGACTGAGGCGACACGGCGCGGAAGCTGCCTATGCGGCGCGATTCGCTATACGGTATCAGACCCGATGCGCCCGGTGATCGCCTGCCATTGCGGCCAGTGCCGCAAGACGTCGGGTCATTACGTCGCCGCCACTTCCGCGCCGAAGACGCATGTGACGATCGAGGGGGCGGAGAATCTCACCCGCTACGAATCCTCGCCCGGCGTGACGCGGGAGTTCTGCTCGATCTGCGGATCGCAGCTGTTCTGGAACGACTCGCGCGGCGCTGATCTGGCGATTTTCGCGGGGACGCTGGACGACGCGGAGGGGTTGCGGTTGGCGGGTCACATATACTGCGCCGACAAGGGCGCGTATTATGACATCGACGACGGGCTGCCGCAGGCGGCCGGAGATGACGAGGGATTGGCGACCAAGACATGAGTGAAGCGGGATTCACCGTCGCCATCGACGGCCCGGCCGCAGCAGGCAAGGGCACGATCTCTCGCGCGGTGGCCAGGGCGTTCGGCTTCGCCCATCTCGACACCGGGCAAATCTATCGCGCGGTCGGCGTGAAGGTGCTGGAAGCGGGCGCGGACCCGGCCGATCCCGAGGCGGCGGAACCCGCGGCGATGTCACTCTCCGACGCTGATCTCGCGCATCCCGGTCTGCGCACCCCGAAAGCGGCGGATGCGGCCAGCAAGGTCGCCGCGATCCCCGGCGTGCGCGCAGCGCTGCTTGAATTCCAGCGCGACTTCGCGCGACGGCCCGGCGGCGCCGTGCTGGACGGGCGCGATATCGGCACGGTGGTCTGTCCGGATGCGGAGGTGAAGCTCTACGTCACCGCCGATGACGAGACCCGGGCCGAGCGGCGCTGGAAGGAGCTTCACGCCAAGGGCGACGTGCGCAGCTTCAAGGAGGTCGCGTTTCAGTTGGCCGAGCGCGACGCCCGCGACGCCAGCCGCGCCGACGCGCCCCTGAAACCCGCTGCGGACGCGGTCTTGCTCGACACCACCGAATTGGATATAGACGCCGCCGTCGCCGAGGCGGCGGCCATAATCAAGAAACGACTGGGGCAGGGCTGAGAGCGCCTGATCAGGCGCCCGACGGTCCGGTCTTGTCGTTTCGCGATTCCCGTAAGGGAAGCCGCGCCTCAGACCCGTGAAACCAAAGACCGCCGGAGACAACCGGCTGGCCGGAAAAGCTTGTGACTTAGGAGAACTGCATGGCTAACGCCACGATGGAAGAGTTTGAGGCTCTTCTGAACGAAAGCTTTGAGATCGAGACCCCCGATGAGGGCACGGTCGTCAAAGGCAAGGTCATCGCCGTCGAAAACGGCCAGGCCCTGATCGACATCGGCTACAAGATGGAAGGCCGCGTCGAACTGAAAGAATTCGCCCGTCCCGGGCATCCCGCCGAGCTTGAAGTCGGAGACGAGGTCGAGGTGTTCCTCGATCGGGTCGAGAACGCGCGCGGCGAAGCGGTTCTGAGCCGCGACAAGGCCAAGCGCGAAGAGGCGTGGGATCGACTCGAGAAAGCCAACGACAAGGGCGATCGCGTCGAAGGCGCCATCTTCGGGCGCGTCAAAGGCGGCTTCACCGTCGATCTCGGCGGCGCCGTGGCCTTCCTGCCCGGCTCTCAGGTCGATGTGCGCCCGGTGCGCGACGTCGGCCCGCTGATGAACATTCCGCAGCCGTTCCAGATCCTGAAAATGGACCGCCGCCGCGGCAACATCGTCGTCTCGCGCCGGGCCGTTCTGGAAGAGAGCCGCGCCGAGCAGCGCGCCGAGATCGTCGGAAAGCTGGGCGAGGGCGACGTGGTCGACGGCGTGGTGAAGAACATCACCGATTACGGCGCGTTCGTGGACCTTGGCGGCGTCGACGGCCTGCTGCACGTCACCGACATGGCGTGGCGCCGGGTCAACCACCCGTCCGAGATCCTGTCGATCGGCGAGACCGTCAAGGTGCAGGTCGTCAAGGTCAACAAGGAGACGCAGCGCATCAGCCTGGGCATGAAGCAGCTGCAGACCGATCCGTGGGACGGCGTCGACGCCAAGTATCCGATCGGCGCGAAGTTCGCCGGCCGCGTGACCAACATCACCGATTACGGCGCGTTCGTTGAACTTGAGCCGGGCGTCGAGGGTCTGGTCCACGTCTCCGAGATGAGCTGGACCAAGAAGAACGTCCATCCGGGCAAGATCGTCTCCACCTCTCAGGAGGTCGAGGTGATGGTGCTGGACGTCGATCCGGTGAAGCGCCGCGTGTCGCTGGGCCTGAAGCAGTGCCTGGACAACCCGGGTTCTCAGGTCGAGGGCGAGGTGAAGAACATCACCGAGTTCGGCCTGTTCATTGGTCTCGACGGCGATATCGACGGCATGGTCCACCTTTCCGACCTCGACTGGAACCGGTCGGGCGAAGAGGCGATCCAGGACTACAAGAAGGGCGATGTGGTCAAGGCCGTCGTCCTCGACGTCGATACCGAGAAGGAGCGCATCTCCCTCGGCGTCAAGCAGCTGGACGGCGATCCGTTCGCCACCGCGACCGAGGGCGTCCGGCGCGGCTCCGTGGTCACCGCGACCGTCACCTCGATCGAGGATGGCGGCATCGAGGTGGAGGTCGACGGCATGAAGTCCTTCATCCGCCGTTCCGACCTTAGCCGCGACCGCTCCGAGCAGCGGCCCGAGCGGTTCAGCGTCGGCGACAAGGTGGACGCGCGCGTCACCAACATCGACAAGTCCTCGCGGCGCATCGGCCTCTCCATCAAGGCGCTGGAGATCGCCGAGGAGAAGGA
Source organism: Paracoccaceae bacterium (assembly GCA_003250135.1). Classification (GTDB taxonomy): domain Bacteria; phylum Pseudomonadota; class Alphaproteobacteria; order Rhodobacterales; family Rhodobacteraceae; genus SZUA-547. The sequence continues at coordinate 4,456 of QKHF01000300.1, forward strand.
GGCCGTCGCGCAGTACGGCTCTTCCGACTCGGGCGCGTCGCTGGGCGACATCCTGGGCGCGGCGCTGAAAGAGCGCGGCTCCGACGAGGGCTGAGCCCGCGAATCGGGGCGCGAAAGGCGCTCCGAACCGGAAAAATTGCGGCGCCGCCCCCTGTTCGGGGCGGCGTCGTCGCGTTTGACGCGCCCAATTGATGGAAATGCGGCGACTCCGTCGTTGACGCCCGCCATCCCGGCATGAGAGGCTGTCGCCTCGATAAAGCAACGACTTAGAACGATTCCGCGGTTCGCTGCGCCCCCGGCGGCGACCGCCCGAAGGGGAGAGGCTCGCGGCGAGCTCAACCGCAGCGGAAGGCCTTGCATCGGACGGAATGATAAAATCGGAACTCATCGCCCTCCTCTCGGAGGAAAATCAGCACCTCTACCAGCGCGACGTCGAGCGCATCGTCGCCACGCTTTTTGACGAGATCACCGAGGCCCTGGCGCGTGGCGAACGGGTGGAGCTGCGCGGCTTCGGCGCCTTCTCGGTCAAGAAGCGCGACGCGCGGACCGGACGCAACCCACGGACCGGGGAGGCCGTGGAGGTGCCTGAGAAATACGTGCCGTTCTTCAAGACCGGCAAGGATCTGAGAGAACGCATGAACGACGCGGACGACTGACGGCGCCCGCGCTCCAGCCCCCAAAGACAACGCGGCGGACCCATTTATGCGCTACGTACGATACTTCATCCTGGGCGTAATCGCGCTCGCCCTGATCCTGATCGCGGTCGCCAACCGGCAGATCGTGACGGTGCAGCTTGAGCCCTTCGGGCTGGGCGAGCCGTTCCCGCAGCCGATCGACATGCCGCTGTTCGTGGTGATCTTCGTCTCGGCGCTGGCCGGCCTGATCTCCGGATTCGTGATCGAGTGGATCCGGGAGCGCAAGCATCGCCGCGCGATTTTCGAACAGGAACGCGAGGCGAGCGACCTGCGCAAGGAGGTGCGGCGCCTGGCGAACAAGGTCGCGGCGACCGACAAGGACGCGATGTCGCCGGTGCCGGCGCTCAGAAACTGATTGGTTTCTCTCTGAATTGTGCGCCGGTCGCCCTTGGCGGCCGGCGTTTCGCTTTGTAAGGACGTCGGTATGACGACGCCTGTGCATGTGAAGATCTGCGGCCTCCGCCGCGCCGAGCACGTGGCCGCCGCGGTGGAGGCGGGCGCGCGCTATGTCGGCTTCGTGTTCTTCCCGCCCTCGCCCCGCAACATCTCGATCGAACAAGCCACCGCGTTGGCGGCCGCGGTTCCGCCCGGCGTCGCCAAGGTGGCGCTGGTGGTGAACGCCAATGACGCGGCTCTGGACGAACTCACCGCGGCGGTCCCCCTCGACATGCTGCAACTGCATGGCGCCGAGTCGCCGGAGCGCGTGGCGGAGGTGAAGGCGCGGTACGGGCTGCCGGTGATGAAGGCGGTGGGCATGGCCGGGCCCGAGGATCTGTCCGCCATTGATCTTTACGCAAAGGTCGCGGACCAGATTCTGGTCGACGCCAAGCCACCCAAGGATCGGGTCGGCGCGCTGCCGGGCGGCAATGCGCTCAGCTTCGACTGGCGGCTGATAGAGGGGCGGCGCTGGGCGGTTCCCTGGATGCTGGCGGGCGGCTTGACGGCGGAGAATGTCGCCGACGCGATCCGCCTGACCGGCGCGCGGCAGGTGGATGTCTCTTCGGGCGTGGAGACTGCGCCCGGCCAAAAGGACTCGGCGCTGATCCGCGCGTTCATCGAGGCGGCGCAGGGGGCGCTGGAGGGACACGAGTTATGAGCGAACTTTCTGGCAAGGCGGCGATCGTCACCGGGGCCAGCCGCGGCATCGGCGCGGCGGCCGCATCGGCGCTGGCGGCCGAGGGCGTCCGGGTCGTGCTGGCCGCGCGTACGGAGGCGCAGCTCGACGGCGTTGCCTCGAAGATCGCCGCGGCGGGAGGCGAGGCGGCGGCCGTGGCTTGCGATGTCAGCCGCTACGAGGACCTCGCGGCGGCCGTGCGACTCTGCAAGAAGCGTTACGGCAGGCTTGACATTCTCGTCAATAACGCCGGCGTCATCGAGCCGGTCGCGCGGCTGGCGGAGTCCGATCCCGCGGCTTGGGGGCAGGCCATCGATATCAACGTAAAGGGCGTCTACCACGGGCTGCGCGCGGCGATTCCGGCGATGGAGGCGGCGGGCGGCGGCGTCATCGTCAACATCAGCTCGGGCGCGGCGACGAGCGCGCTGGAGGGCTGGAGCCATTACTGCGCCTCGAAAGCCGCCGTTTTGATGCTGACCCGCTGCGTCCACAAGGAATGCGCGGACCGGGGCGTTCGCGTGGTCGGCCTTTCCCCCGGCACGGTCGCCACCGACATGCAGGTCGCGATCAAGGCCTCGGGCGTCAACCCGGTCAGCAAGCTCGACTGGTCCGACCATATCCCGGCCGAGTGGGCGGGCAGGGCCATCGCCTGGCTTTGCACGAGGGATGCGCGCGAATTCGATGGCGACGACGTCTCGCTGCGCGACCCGGATATCCGCCGCCGGGTGGGGCTGACCGCCTGACGGCGCTGACGGTTCAAGTCGACGGGCGCGCGGGAACGCGTTAGACAGCCGAGACTCGCAACCTTTCTTGCCAGAGAGGACCCGGCCATGGCCGCAGAGATGCTGAACTCCTATCGCACCGGCCCGGATGAGCGCGGCCGCTTCGGCCTGTTCGGCGGGCGCTTCGTCGCCGAGACGCTGATGCCGCTGATCCTGAATCTGGAGGCGGAGTACGAGAAGGCGAAGCACGACCCGGAATTCTGGGCCGAGATGCGCGATCTCTGGGACCACTATGTCGGCCGCCCCAGCCCGCTCTATTTCGCAGAGCGTCTGACCGAGAAGCTGGGCGGCGCGAAGATCTACCTGAAGCGCGATGAGCTGAACCACACCGGCGCGCACAAGATCAACAACGTGCTGGGGCAGATCCTGCTCG
>QKHF01000116.1 GCA_003250135.1 Paracoccaceae bacterium
GCGGATGCGCCTGGCGTCGAGTCGGCGCGGGTGAACCTGTCGCTGCGCCGGGTGGCGGTGGTGTTCCGCGGCGCAGCGGGCTCCGTCGCCGGAATCGTCGACCGCCTCGGCGAACTCGGCTACGCGGCCAAGCCCTTTGACGCGGATGCGGTGGATGCGCTGCGTCGCGACCCGGCGGGGCGAGAGCTTCTGGCCTCTATGGCGGTGGCCGGGTTCGCCGCAGCCAACATCATGCTGTTCTCCGTCTCGATATGGTCTGGGGCGGAGGATTCGACGCGCGATCTGCTCCACTGGATTTCAGCGCTGATCGCTCTGCCCACGGTCGGTTTCGCCGGGCGGCCCTTCTTCCGCTCGGCGCTGCAGGCGCTGAGGGCGTTCCGGCTGAACATGGACGTGCCGATCTCTCTGGCGGTGCTTCTGGCCGTCGGCGTCAGCATCTACGAGACCGCACAAGGCGGCGCGCACGCCTATTTCGACGCCTCGGTCACGTTGCTCTTCTTCCTGCTGATCGGGCGCTATCTGGACCACCGGGCCCGCGGCATGGCGCGCGGCGCGGCGGCGGAACTGACGGCTCTGCGCGCCCGCTCCGCCACCCGCATCGGGCCGGACGGGTCGCGGACCGCCGTGGCCATCGAAGAACTGCAACTCGGCGATATCGTCGAGGTCGCGGCGGGCGAGCGCATCCCGGCGGATGGCGTGATCGAGGAGGGCCGCACCGACCTTGACCGCTCGATGGTCACCGGCGAGAGCGCGCCCGAGCCTGCGGGGCCGGGCGATCTCGCCCATGCGGGCATGCTGAACCTGACCGGGCCGTTTCGCCTGCGGGTCACCGCGGCGGCCGAGGACACGCTGCTCGCCGACGTTTCCCGGATGATCGAGGCGGCCGAGACCGGCAAGAACCGCTACACCCGCCTCGCAGACCGGGCGGCGCAGATTTATGCGCCCGCGATCCACGTCGTCTCCACCCTCGCCTTTCTGGGCTGGCTCTACGCCACGGGGGATGTGCGCCACGCCGTGCTGATCGCCGCGGCCACGCTGATCGTCACCTGCCCCTGCGCGCTGGGCCTCGCGGTGCCGGTGACGCAGGCGGTGGCGGGCGGCGCGCTGTTCCGCGCCGGGGTTCTGGTGAAGGATGGCGCGGCGCTGGAGAAGCTGGCCGAGATCGACATGGTCGCGTTCGACAAGACCGGCACGCTGACGCTGGGCGAATTGGCGCTGACCGAGGCGCCGGCGCCGGATCACCCACTCTGGCCCATCGCCGCCGCGCTGGCGCGCGGCAGCCGGCATCCGCTGTCACGCGCCGTGGCGGCCGCCGCCACGGCCGAGACCGTGACGCTGACCGATATCTCGGAAATCCCCGGCAGCGGCGTCGAGGGGCTTTGGAACGGCCGCCGGGTCCGGCTCGGCCGGGCAGGCTGGTGCGGCGCGCCGGAAAGCGGTGACGCCGGTCCCGAGGTCTGGCTGGCGGTGGAGGGCGAAGCGCCGCTGCGCTTCGGCTTCGCGGACCGGCTGCGCCCCGACGCGGCCGAGGTCGTCGCCAAGGCCCGCGCCATGAGGCTGGAGGTGATGCTGCTGTCAGGCGACCGGCCCGCCGCCGTCGAGGCCACGGCGCGCGCCGCCGGGATCGAGCGCTTCGAGGCGGCGCTGTCCCCAGCCGACAAGCTGACGCGGCTTCAGGCTCTGGCGACGGAGGGCCGCAAGGTGCTGATGGTCGGCGACGGCATCAACGACGCGCCAGCGCTCGCCGCGGCCCATGTCTCCATGTCTCCGGTCGAGGCGGCCGAGGTCAGCCAGGCGGCGGCCGGGCTGGTGTTCTTCGGCGACCGGCTGACGCCGGTCCTCATCGCGATCCGCACGGCGCGGGGCGCGCGGGCGCGGGCGCTGGAGAATTTCGGCCTCGCCGCGGTCTACAACCTGATCGCCATCCCCTTCGCGGTCATGGGCTTCGTCTCTCCGCTGATCGCGGCGCTGGCGATGTCAGGCTCCTCCATCGTGGTGACGCTGAACGCGCTGAGGTTGCGCTGGGCGGGAGGCGCGCGATGAACATCCTCCTTTACCTGATCCCGATCGCTCTGGTGCTTGGGGGCCTGGGCCTCGCGGCGTTCTTCTGGTCGCTGCGGTCGGGCCAGTTCGACGATCTGGACGGCGCCGCGCATCGCATCCTTGAGGATGACGACGATTCCCCTAACCCGCCGAAAGGCTGAATGGTTCTTGCGCCCAGCCCGCCGCTTGTGTAGGCGTCCGGTTACATTGTAACCATCGGCGAGGCCGCCCCGTGTCTACCGCACATCACTGCGACGCCGCCGCCCGCGCGGAACAGGTGCTCGCCCGCCGCGGCGCGCGGATCACACAGCTGCGCCGCGACGTGCTGCGCGCGCTGATGCGAGAGGACCGCCCGGTCGGCGCCTATCAGCTCTTTGACCAGCTCAAGGCGCGGGACGCGGCCTCCGCGCCGCCTGCGGTCTATCGGGCGCTGGATTTTCTGGTTGGCGAAGGCATGGCGCACAAGCTGCAATCGCTCAACGCCTATGTGGGCTGCGCCTGTTTCGAGCACGCCCATGACGCGCATTTCCTGATCTGCCGGGGCTGCAACGCGGCCGAGGAAGTGCCGACGACCGCGATCCGAAAGCAGGTCGACACGGATGCCGCAGAACGGGGATTCGCCGTCGAGCGAATGGTGGTTGAGACGGTCGGCCTCTGCGCCGACTGCAAGGGGCGCGCGTGATGGACGCGACGACCGCGCCGCTGGTTTCGGTGGAGGCGCTTAGTATCCGCGACGGCGGGCGGGTGCTGCTCGATCATATCGACATGGCCATCCATCCCGGCGAGATCGTCACCGTGATCGGCCCGAACGGGGCCGGGAAGACCACGCTCTTGCGCGCGATCATCGGCGCGGTGGCGCCCAGCGCGGGGCGCATCCGCCGGGCGAAGAATCTGCGTATAGGCTATACCCCGCAGAAACTGGCGATCGAACACACCGTGCCAATCACGGTCGAGCGGTTTCTCTCGGTCGGCGCGAAGATCGGGCCCGGCGAACGATCCCGCGCCCTAGAGAGAACGGGCGTGGCCGAGATGCGAAACGCGCAGATGGCGGACCTTTCGGGCGGCGAGCTGCAGCGCGCGCTTCTCGCCCGCGCGCTGATGCGGAACCCCAACCTGCTGATTCTGGATGAGCCGACCCAGGGGCTGGATCAGCCGGGCGAGGCCGGATTCTATCGCCTGATCGAGGAGATCCACGCCGAGACCGGCTGCGCGATCCTGATTGTCAGCCATGACATTCACGTGGTGATGCGCGCCGCCGACAAGGTGATCTGCCTGAACGGTCATGTCTGCTGCGCCGGAGAACCCGCTGCGGTCTCGGCCGATCCCAGCTATCTGCGCCTGTTTGGCGGCCGGGCCGACGCGACCCTGGCTCTCTATCGGCACCATCACGACCACAGCCACGATCACGACCATCGCCTTTGCGGTCATGATCACGCCCACGACGAGTCGCCTGCGCCATGAGCTTGTTGGATGATTTCCTGGTCCGCGCCCTGTTGGCCGGTATTGCGCTCGCCCTGGCCGCCGCGCCCATGGGCTGTTTCGTGGTCTGGCGACGCATGGCCTATTTCGGCGACGCCACGGCCCATGCGGCTCTGTTGGGCGTCGCGGCGGCGCTATTGCTCGACGCCCCCCTGCCCCTCGGCGCGGCGGCGGTGGCGGCTGCGATGGCGCTGATCGTCTGGGCCAGCGCTCGGCATGCGGGACGCGGCGGGCGGTACGCGCCGGACACAATTCTCGGCGTCGCGGCGCACGGCGCGCTGGCGCTGGGACTGATTGGGCTGGCGCTCGCGCCCGGCGGTCAGGCGCGGCTGCACGCCTTTCTGATGGGCGACCTGCTGGCGGTCTCGAAGATGGATGTGGCGCTGATCTGGGGCGCGGC
>QKHF01000289.1 GCA_003250135.1 Paracoccaceae bacterium
ATTCGGCCTGAAGGTTGTTCTTGCCCTGCAGCGCCAACTCACCCAGCGAGGGATAGCTGGCCGGCAGGCCGAAGCCGAGGAAGTCGAGCCCGGCGAGGATCGAGACGGAGCCGGCCAGAAGGAACGGCATGATGGTCAACGTGGCGACCATCGCGTTGGGCAGCAGGTGCCGGAACATGATCCGCCGGTTCGAGACGCCCAGCGCCCTGGCCGCGCGGACATACTCGAAATTACGGGCGCGCAGGAACTCGGCCCGCACCACGCCGACCAGAGAGGTCCAGCTGAACAGCGTCAGGATGATCAGCAGGATCCAGAAGTTCGGCGTGATGATCGCCGAGACGATGATCAGCACATAGAGCGTCGGGATGTTTGTCCAGATCTCGACGATGCGCTGGAAGGTCAGGTCCAGCCAGCCGCCGAAATAGCCCTGCAGCGCGCCCGCCAACACGCCCACGATCGACGAGGTGATGGTGACCGCGAACCCGAACAGCACCGAGATGCGGAAGCCGTAGATCACGCGCGCCAGCACGTCGCGGGCCTGATCGTCCGTGCCCAGCCAGTTGGTCGCGTCCGGCGGGGACGGCGCGCGGGGCACATCATAGTTGATGGTCTGGTAGCTGAACGGGATCAGCGGCCAAAGAATCCAGCCCGGCTCCGCGCCGTCGGCCACGGGCGCCTCACCCAGCCCGTCCGCCTCATCGAGACAGGGGTCGATCGACCCGCCGGTGCGGATCAGGCATTGGAGCACCGGGTCGGTGTAGTCGGCCTCGGTCTCGAAATCGCCGCCGAAATAGGTTTCGGGATAGAAGGTCAGGAAGGGCGTCGCGAATTCACCGTTGAAGTTGACGAGAAGCGGCTTGTCGTTCGCCACCAGCTCGGCGAACAGCGAGATCAGAAACAGCGCCGTGAATATCCAGAGCGACCAGAAGCCCCGCCTGTTGGACTTGAAGTTCCGCCAGCGCCGGCGGGAGATATCGTCGAGCGTCAGGAGCGCCACCGGTCAGGTCTCCCGGCTTTCGAAATCGATCCGCGGGTCGATCCAGACATAGGTGAGGTCCGAGATGATCCCGATCAGCAGCCCCATCAGACCGAAGATGTAGAGCGTGCCGAAGAACACCGGATAGTCCCGGTTGAGCGCCGCTTCGAAGCCCAAGAGCCCCAGCCCGTCGAGCGAGAAGATCACCTCGATCAGCAGCGAGCCGGTGAAGAAGATCGACACGAAGGCCGCCGGGAAGCCCGCCACCACGATCAGCATGGCGTTGCGGAAAACGTGGCGATAGAGCACCCGCCGTTCGGTCAGGCCCTTGGCGCGCGCGGTCAGCACGTACTGCTTCTTGATCTCATCAAGGAACGAGTTCTTGGTCAGCAGAGTGAGCGTCGCGAAGCCCGAGATCGACATCGCCGACACGGGCAGAACCAGATGCCACAGGTAATCCAGCGTATAGGCGAAAAAGCCCATCTGATCGGCGTTGTCGGAATGCAGCCCCCTGAGCGGAAACAGTTGCAGATAGCTGCCGCCGGCGAAGAACACCAACAGCAGCACCGCGAACAGGAAGGCAGGGATCGCATAGCCGACGATGATCAGGCCAGAGGTCCAGGTGTCGAAGCGGGAGCCGTCCTTCACCGCCTTGCGCACCCCAAGCGGGATCGAGATCAGATAGCTGAGCAGCGTGGTCCAGAGGCCGAGCGAAATGGAGACCGGCATCTTTTCGAGGATCAGATCGATCACCGTGATGGAGCGGAAATAGCTCTCCCCGAAATCGAAGGTCGCATAATTGACCAGCATCAGCAGAAAGCGCTCATGCGCCGGCTTGTCAAAACCGAACTGCTTTTCAAGGTCCTTGATGAATTCAGGATCAAGACCCTGCGCGCCGCGATACGCGCTGTCGCCCCCCGCCCCGGTCTGCGCGGCCTGAGAGCCCGCAGCGTCGCCTCCGCCGCCCGAGAACCGCTCGGTCGCGCCGCCGCCCACATGGGTCAGTTCGGCGATCACCCGCTCCACGGGCCCGCCGGGCAGCAACTGGATGACAAGGAAATTGATCAGCATGATCCCGAGCAGAGTCGGGATCACCAGGACCAGACGTCTGAGGATATAGGCGCTCACTAAAGACCCCGCGCCTCTCTCAGCGCCGCCTCGCGTTCGGCGTCGATCCACCAGGTCTCGATGATGGAGCGGTCATAAGGCGGCTTGATCGCGGGCCGTCCGAACATGTCCCAGTAAGCGATGGTGTGTTCGCCCTTGTGCCACTGCGGCACCCAGAGGTGTAGAGAGCGGAGCGCGCGATCCAAAGCCCGCGCGGCGGTGGTCAGTTCCTCACGATTCCGGGCTGCGATCGCGGATTCGACCAGCGCGTCCACCGCCGAATTCGCCACGCCCGACAGATTGAAACTGCTAGGCTGATCCGCGCTGCGCGACGAGAAGAAGGCCCTGAGCTCGGTGCCCGGCGTCAGGCTCAAAGAGAAGCGCGCGACCGTCGCGTCGTAATCGAACGTCTCGATCCGGGACTGGTACTGGGCCGCGTCGATCGTGCGGGTGGACGCGTCGACGCCAATCTTGCGCAGGTTCTGCACGAAGGGACCGGTGATGCGCTCGAAGGCGGGGGAATCGTCCAGGAACTCCACCGTCAGCATGGCGCCCTCGGCGTTGCGGCGCATGCCGTCCTCGCCCACGATCCAGCCCGCCTCGTCCAGCAGCCTGGAGGCGTCGCGAAGGTTGGCGCGGTTGCGGCCCGACCCGTCCGTCGCCGGAGGCACATAGGCGGGACCCAGCGCCGAGGCGGGAAGGTGTTCCGCCAAAGGCTCCAGCAGCGCCAGTTCCCCCGGGCTCGGCTCGCCGTCAGCCTGCAGGTTCGAGCCTTCGAAGAAACTGTCGGTCCGGGTGTAGAGGCCGTAGAAGAGCGTCTTGTTCGACCATTCAAAATCGAACGCCAATGTCAGCGCCTCCCGCACGCGGGGATCGCTGAACTGCGCCCGGCGGGTGTTGAGCCAGTAGCCCTGCATGCCCGATGGGCTGCCATCGGGCAGCTCGTCCCGCTTCACCCAGCCCTGCGTGATCGCCGGAAAGTCATAGGCGGTCGCCCAGAGCTTCGAAAAGAACTCCTCGTGCAGCACGAAGGCGCCGGATTTGAACGCTTCGAAGGCGGCCGTGTCATCCTTGAAATACTCGTAGACCACCGTGCCGAAATTGAACCGGCCACGATTCACGTTGAGGTCCCAGCCCCAGTAATCATCGCGCCGCTCATAGGTGATGCGCCGGCCGGGCTCCACCTCGCCCACCTTGTAGGGACCGGAGGTCAGCGGCGCCTCCAGCGAAGAGTCGGCGAAGTCGCGGTCCGCAAAATAGGAGGCGGCGAAGATCGGCAATGCCGCGCCGACAAGCATGGGAAGATCGCGGGTCGGCTTGCCGTCCGCGAACTCGAAGCGCACCACGTGCTCATCCAGCGCTTCGGCCGAGGCGACGTCCTCGAACAGGATCTTGAAGCGCGGCGCGCCCTTGTCCTTGATCGCGTTCAGCGAAAAGACCACGTCCGCCGCCGTCACCGGCGAGCCGTCGGCGAACCGCGCCTCGGGACGCAGGAAGAACTCGGCCCAGCTCCGGTCCTCAGGGTATTCGATGCGATAGGCGAGCAAGCCATAGACAGCGTCCGGCTCATCGAAGGCGCGGGTCATCAGCGTGTCGAAGACCAGGTTCATGCCCTGCGCCGGCTCGCCCTTCAGGATATAGGGGTTCAGGCTGTCGAAGGTGCGGGATGCGCCGGTGCCGCGCGACGAGTAGGTTCCGCCCTTGGGCGCGTCCGGGTTCACATATTCGAAATGCTCGAAATCCGGCGGGTAATGAAGGTCGCCGAAGGCGGAGACGCCATGGGCGGCGATGACGTCCGGACGGGCGGGCGGCTCATCGGCGGCGGACGCCCCGGCCAGCAACAGCGCCGCGACCAGAAGCGAGGCGAATATTCTCATCCCGGCGCTCCGATCCTGGCCGCTGCGTCTGGGTCCCACCACCAGACATCGGGGAATCCGACGGCCCGGGATGGGGCCGGGTCGGGCTGGACGAAACCGCGCCAGTGGGCGATGCGCTCAAACGGCGTGTAAAGCTCCAGAATCATGACGTGGAGGTGGGTCAGCACCCGGTCGAGCGCGCGGGTCGCCGCGGCCAGCTCCTCACGGTCCTTGGCGAACACGATGCTCTCGATCAGGCTGTCCACCGCCGGGTGGGCCAGACCCGAGCGGTTGCGCGAGCCGACCGCTGACGCCGCCTCGGAACTCCAGAACTCGCGTTGCTCATTGCCCGGACTTTCCGAATTGCCGACGCCGTTGACGACCATGTCCCAGTCATTCTCGGGGTCCTGAAACACCCGGCGGATGAACTGGGCGTCGTCGCGCTCCTCGATTTCTGCGTCGATCCCGAGCCGTTTGAGATTTTGCATGAAGGGGTCCAGCACCCGGCTCTGCGAGGTCCCGGATTGCGCGATCAGGAACCGCAGCGTGAAGGGCTCGCCATCGGCGCCCAGCAGCTTGCCGTTCTCCACCGTCCAGCCCGCCTCTTTCAGAAGCCGGGCGCTTTCCCGCAGGGCCTGGCGATTGCGGCCGGAGCCGTCGCTTCGGGGCGGCTCGTAGGCGGGGCCGAACACCTCCTCGGGCAGGTCCGCGCGAAACGGCTCCAGCAGCGCCAACTCCGCCCCCTCGGGCGCGCCCTGGGGCATGAGATCGTCGGAGCCCTGAAAATAGCTGCGCGGACGGGCGTACTGTTCGAAGAAGATCGTCCGGTTGGTCCACTCGAAGTCGAATTGCAGCGAGATCGCCTTGCGCACCCGGATGTCCTGGAACTTCGGACGCCGCAGGTTGAAGGCGAAGGTCTGCACGCGCTTGGGGCCATCGAGATAGATCTCTCGCTTGACCACCTCGCCGTTCTTCACCGCGGGAAAATCGTACTTCTCGGCCCATGTGGAGGCGCTGTTCTCGGCTCGGAAATCGACCACGCCCGACTTGAACGCCTCGAACTCGGCGGCGCCGTCCCGGAAATACTCCCAGCGCACCTTGTCGAAGTTGTAGTAGCCGCGATTGACCGGCAGGTCCGCGCCCCAGTAATCGGCGACGCGCTCATACTCGACGAAGCGGTTCGCCTCGAACGCGGAGACCCTGTAGGGGCCGGAGCCCAGCATCGGCTCCAGAGAGCTTTCCTCGAACTCCCGCGTCTCCCACCAGTGCCGGGGCAACGCCTGAAGCTGGCCCATGATATGCGGCAACTCCCTGTTGCCGCTCTGGTCGAAATCGAAGCGAACGACGCCGCCGCCCAGATCCTGGGCCTTGACCACGTTGGCGTAATAGAGCCGGAAGAAGGGGTCGCCCTTCGCCTTGAGCGTCTCGAGCGTCCAAACCACATCGGCGGCGGTGATCGGCCGCTCGTCCCACCAGCGCGCGGCCTCGCGGAGCTTGAAAGCGACCCAGGAGTCGTCCACCGGATGCTCGAACCACTCGGCCAACAGTCCGTACTGGGTCGACCCCTCGTCCCAGCTGGGCTGCATCAGAGACTCGTGAACCCATGGAAACCCGCGCGCCGCGGAGCCCTTGACTATATAGGGGTTGAAACTGTCGAAGCCGCCCGGCGAGGATAGGCGCACCGCGCCGCCCTTGGGCGCGTCCGGGTTCACATATCCGAAATGGGGGAAGCCGGGCGGGTATTTCGGCTCACCCACCAGGGAATCGCCATGGGCGCGGATCACGCCGTCCATGGTCTCGCCGCGGGCGAGGCCCGAGAGGACGGGCGGAGCGGCCAGTGAGGCGGCCGCGACGGCCGACAGCTGGGTGAAACGACGACGCGAGACTTTCACCAGGAACGCTCCTCGTTCAACGCAAATTCGGCGGCCGGCGGCAATGTGCGCCGGCGGGTCCTCTCACCCCTTAAGCGTTAGAGCCGAGGGACGCCCGTTTCAAGGCGAAGCGGCGAGATCGCGCCGATCCTCGACAGGTTTTGATCGGCGAAAAGAAGAAAGCCGCGGACGTCGCCGCGGCCTTCACAAGATTGGTCGCCGCGCCCGAAAAGGGCGCGACGGATCGCGTCAGTGAGCGCTCAGATAGGCGATGATGGCCGCGCGGTCCTCTTCCTTGCTGAGGCCCGCGAAGGTCATCTTGGTGCCCGGCGCGTAATCCTTCGGCTTGGCCAGGAACGCATCCAGCTTGGCGGCGTCCCAGTTCCCTTCGAGGCCCGTCAGCGCATCGGAATAGCCGAAGCCGTCGGACGACGCGATGTCCTTGCCGACCACGCCCGCCAGGCTGGGTCCGACGCCATGCTTGCCTTCCTCCAGCTTGTGGCAGGCCTTGCACTTGCGGAACACCTTCTCGCCCGCTTCGACGAGCGCCGGATCTGGCTCGCCCGCCACAGCGGCGACAACGGCGGCGCCTGCGGCGGCGGCGGCGTCGGCCGCGCCCTCGGCGGCTTCCGTCACAGCCTCGGTCGCGCTTTCGGCGGCCTCAGCCACGGCGTCGGTGGCGCTTTCGACAGCGCCCTCAACCGCAGCGGCGGTCTCGACCGGAGCTTCAGCCGGCGCGGCGGCGGCCTCGACCGCGGGCAGGTCGATCGGCGCGTCGCCGGACTGGTTCAGATAGGCCAGCACGTTGGCGCGGTCCTCAGGCTTCTTGAGGCCCGCGAAGCCCATCTTGGTGCCGGGCGCGAAGCCCTTGGGATTGGTGATGAACGCGTCCAGCTTGTCCCAGGTCCAGTTCCCGTCCATGCCGGAGAGGTCGCCGGAATAGGCGAAGCCCTCGATCGAGCCGATGTCGCGGCCGACCACGTTCCACAGGCTTGGGCCGACGCCGTTCGCGCCCGCTTCGACCTTGTGGCAGGCGCCGCATTTCTTGAACACCTTCTCGCCCTTGCCCAGATCGGCCGCGGCCAGAAGCTCGGGCAGGGTCGGCGCAGCCGCGCCTCCGCCGCCGCCTTCGCCCTCGGTCTCGATCTTGTAGGCGGCGGTCTCAAGCTCCTCCGGGTGGAACAGCCCGTCATGGATGATGAAGTTGAGAACAAGGTAGGCGAGCAGCATCACACAGGCCGCTCCGCCGTATTTCGCAATCGTCATCGAATTCATAGTGTAGCCCTTGCTCAAACGTCCTTTATGCGCGGGTCGAGCTTCGCGCATAGCATTGCGATCTATACGCTTCCAGCGAGTGACGGCAAAGCGTATAAGGCGCGACCAATCGCCCGAAACCCGCCATACGGAAGCGATCCCGACTAGAGGAAACCGATACATGCCTGCTGCGTCAACGCCTGTCGACCCCAAGAACGCAATCGCCTACCAGGGCGAGCCCGGCGCGTTCTCGCATCAGGCGTGCAGCGAGGTGTTTCCGGACATGACGCCGGTCTCTTGCCCGAGCTTCGAGGAGGCGATCGCCGAGGTGCGCAACGGCGACGCGAAGCTCGCCATGCTGCCGGTGGAGAACTCCACCTACGGCCGCGTCGCCGATATCCATCATCTGCTGCCCGAGTCGGGCCTTTACATCATCGCCGAGCACTTCGTGCCGGTCCGCATCCAGTTGCTGGGGGTGCCCGGCGCCAAGCTGGCGGAGGTGAAGGAGGCGCAGAGCCACACCGTTCTCCTGGGCCAGTGCCGGAAATATCTTCGCGATCACGGCATCACGCCGGTGGTGGGCGCCGATACGGCGGGGTCGGCCAAGGAGGTCGCCGAAGCGGGCGATCCAAGCCGCGCGGCGCTCGCGTCGCGTCTGGCCGGCGATATCTATGGGCTCGAATCGCTCGCCGAGAACATCGAGGACACCACGCACAACACCACGCGCTTCCTGGTGATGTCGCGCCAGAAGATCGAGGCGGACCCGACCGAAGGCCCCGCCATCACCAGCTTCGTGTTCCGGGTCCGCAACGTGCCCGCCGCGCTCTACAAGGCGATGGGCGGCTTCGCGACCAACGGCGTGAACATGGTCAAGCTGGAGAGCTACATGATCGATGGATCGTTCTCGGCGACCCAGTTCTACGCCGATATCGAGGGGCATCCCAGCGAACGCAGCGTGCAGCTGGCGATGGAGGAGCTGGGCTTTTTCACCGACTATCTGCGCGTGCTCGGCACCTATCCCCGCCACCCGCGGCGGGATGAGCGGTAGGGGGACCCGCCGCTCACTTCGCCCCGTTTCGCCTTTCGAACACGAGCGACAGGATGATGGGGCTGAGCACGGTGGTGATGACTGACATCAGGATCACCGCTGAGAAGAGGTGCGCCACGACGCCTCCGCCCTGATCGAACAGACCGGCTTTCAGCGCGATCCCGGCGATCACCAACTCGACCGCGCCGCGGGGGCTCATCCCGATTCCGATCACCGCGGAATCGCGCGTGTTGAAGCCGAAGGCGCGCGCGCCGAGCCCGGCGCCGACGATCTTGCCGACAAAGGCGCAGAGGATCAGAAGGATCACGAAACCGGGGGCGGCCAGCAGCGGCGCGATGTCCAGCTCCAACCCGATGGAGGCGAAGAAGATCGGCGCGAGGAACCCGAAGGTCATCGCCGAGATGGTCTGGCGCACCCGATCATAGCTTTGCTCGTCGATGGTTGATTGACCGAAATAGAGCCCGGCAATGAATGCGCCGACGATGAAGTGCAGGTTCAGCATCTCGGCCAGAACCGCGAAGGCGAACGCGCCGACCAGCATCGCGCTCATCTCCAGCTCATGCACTTTCAGGCGGTGCATGAATCGGCCGCCCCAGGGAAAGACGAACAGGCCGACAACGGCGGTCACCGCGAAGAACAGCGCGATCTTCGCCGACAGGATCAGAAAGTCGAGCAGCCCCGGCGGCTCCTCGGCCCCGATGATCCCGGTCAGCCAGGCCAGCAAAATCAGGCTGAGAATGTCGTCGAACACCGCGGCCGAGACGATCGTCTCACCGATCCGCGTGTTCAGCTTGCCGAGATCGGCGAGAATGCGCACCGTCGCCGGGACCGCCGTGATCGCCAGCGCGACGCCGAGAAACAACGCCTGCGCGGGACGGAGGGGCGATTCCGGCAGAAACGCCCAGCCCAGCCCAAGGCCAAGCCCAAGTGGAACCAGCATGCCGCCGACTGCGACCGCGAGCGCTCCGCCTGAGCGCTGGAAGACCTTGTTCGGCTGCATCTCGACGCCCGCGAACAGCATCAGGAAGAACATGCCGAGATCGGTGACGGTGACGAAGACCTCGTTTCGCTCCAGACCGATCAGATTGGGGAAGGCGCCCGGATACTTCGCGACGACCGCGCCCAGCGCGACTCCGGCGATCAGTTCGCCGACCAGCGCGGGTTGCTCAAGCCGCTCCGCCGCCTCGCCGAAGACCCGCGTGGCGACCAGCAAAACCAGAAGAACATAGAACAGGTCCATCTGCGCCATCCGGGCGCGGCCCGGCGAGCGACGCCGGACAGCGCCTTTGCAATTCTACATCCGATTGACCTGTTTGGGAAATTCCTGGCGGACGAAGCGACGCTGAGAGAGGCCTAGCCCTCCTCCAGCGCCGCTGCCACCTTCTTCAGCGCCCGCGCCAGCCCCGCCTGCATCATCGGCGTAAACATGGCGATGGCGGGGGCGGCGCGCATCGCGGCCATGCCGACTGGATCGAGCCGCCAATGCGCGGTGAGGCGACAGGCGGCGGCTTCGCGCTCGGTCAGGGACAGGCGCAGGGTGGTGCTCCAGCCGCGGGTCAGGGTCTGGAAGGCCACGGCCTCGCCCTCGGCGAATTCGACCATCTCCACCTCGGCGGCGCGGGCGAAGGGGCCGAAATCGCCCTCGATGCGCCAGCGCGCGCCGGTCCCGGCCGGGGCGCCCGGGTCGGCGTCCAGCCGCTCCACCGCCGTCACCCGTTTCGAGCGTTCGGCCAGCGCGCCGAGATCGGTGATCCGCGCGAAGATCACCCCCGGCGCGGCGGCGACGCGCCGATCCGCCTTGAACTCGGGCATCAGACCGCGTCCCAGCCGTCGAGAGCGCCCGCGACCCAGGCTTCCAGAATGTGCCGGGCGATGGCGCCCCTGCGCGCCGGGGCGAAGCGCTCGCCCTCGCCCGCCAGCGTGCGGGCGACCTCGGCCTTAGAGACCCAGAGCGCGTCCTCCAGCTCCGTCGGATCGATGGTGAGGTTCTCGCCCAGCGCCTTGGCTGCGCAGCCGAACATCAGCGAAGACGGAAACGGCCAGGGCTGGCTGGCGAGATAGCGGACCCGGCCGACCTCGACGCCCGTCTCCTCGGCCACCTCGCGCCGGACGGCGGCCTCCAGCGTCTCGCCCGGCTCCATGAACCCGGCGAGCAGGGAATAGACCCGCGGCTCCCACATCGACTGCCGCCCCAGCAGCACCTTGTCGCCCGACAGCACCAGCATGATGACCACCGGGTCGGTGCGC
This sequence comes from Paracoccaceae bacterium, assembly GCA_003250135.1. GTDB lineage: Bacteria > Pseudomonadota > Alphaproteobacteria > Rhodobacterales > Rhodobacteraceae > SZUA-547. The sequence goes on from QKHF01000289.1 coordinate 10,360, forward strand.
GGGAAATGCAAGGACCCGCAGGCGGGGCAACGGCGGCGCCAGCCCGCCTGATCCACATCGCTGGGCTGGCCGCAGCGAGCGCAGAACCGATGCGCGCCATGCCATTCCCAGAGGCCCTTGGCGGTCGCCGCGGCGGCGCCGTCCTCGGCCGGAAGCTCCGCCATGATCGAGCGCAGGTCGATGAACTTGGCGCCGGAGACGGGTTTCGGAGCGGAGTCGCCCTCGGGCGGCAGGGCCGAGACATCGACGGAGAAACGCGGCGCGCGATTCTCCAGCCCCAGAAAGGTCCAGTCGCCCGCCCCGGAGAATAGCGGGTCGTCGGTTGGCAGCCAGAGCGCCGCCTCAACCCGCCCTTCGTCCGACAGCCGGATCAGAGGCCGCCCACGCCACATCGTCAGCGCCCGCGCCGAGGGATCTGCGCGCAGCCGCTCCACGTCGCCGCGCAGATGCGCCGCGCGGTCCAGCGTTCCTGCGGCGAAGGTGATGGAGGTCTCGGGAATCATCGCGCCCCTCGGAAGACATGCGGCGCGCACTCTGCGACAGAGGAAAGGGCGCTGCAACGGTCGGCGCCTTGCCCCGCCCGGCCCGACTCGCTATATCGGCCCCCGAGAGGTTGGCGCGGGCGAGCGCCTCGCCAACCCGGTCAGGTCCGGAAGGAAGCAGCCGTAACGAGCCCCGCTTGGGTCGTTGTCCAACCTCTCACTTCCCCTTCCCGCGTATCGCTGGTCTTATGCAGACGTTTCCGCGCAATCGGCGCGCATTGGAGACACGCGATGGCGAAGGACAAAGAAGAAGAAAGCGCGGAAAAGCAGCGCAACTGGGCCGAGGACCGGACGATCCTCGCCAACGAGCGCACGTTTTCGGCCTGGATGGGCGCGGGGATGGGCGCGGTCGGCGTCGCCATCGGCCTGAAGGCGGTGTTCCGCGCGATCGACCCGGAATGGGCGGGAAAGTCGGTCGCGACGATGTTCCTGCTGATCGCGATCATCATTTTCTGGACATCGCGCCAGCAGGCGGTCGAGACTTATTCGAGGCTGACCGAAACCGACGCCGAGGCGCTGCCGAAGAAAAGCTTCACCATGCTGGCGACGGCGATGACCATTGCGACGGTCGGGGTGGGCGCCGTGCTGTGGGCGATCTGAGCCGGAGAGCGGTGGACGCCCCCGCCGGGGCGGACTACGGTTCACCCTTGTTCTGAAACCGGCATGATTCCGGGGTGCACGTGTCCGAGACCAACGACAGCGGGTATCAAGTTCTCGCCCGCAAATACCGTCCAGCCGATTTCGACGCCCTGATCGGGCAGGAAGCGATGGTCCGGACGCTGAAAAACGCGTTCGAGACCGACCGCATCGCCCATGCCTTCATCCTCACCGGCGTCCGCGGGGTCGGCAAGACGACCACCGCGCGGATCATCGCCAAGGGCCTCAACTGCGTCGGGCCGGACGGGCAAGGCGGGCCCACCGTACAGCCCTGCGGTCAGTGCGAGCCCTGCCGCGCCATCGCCGAATCGCGCCATGTGGACGTGCTGGAGATGGACGCCGCCAGCCGCACCGGCGTCGGCGACATTCGCGAGATCATCGACTCGGTGCGCTACCGGGCGGCCTCGGCGCGCTACAAGGTCTACATCATCGATGAGGTGCACATGCTCAGCACCTCGGCCTTCAACGCGCTTCTGAAGACGCTGGAGGAGCCCCCGCCCCACGTGGTCTTCATCTTCGCCACCACCGAGATCCGCAAGGTGCCGGTCACGGTGCTGAGCCGCTGCCAGCGCTTCGATCTGCGCCGGATCGAGCCGGAGGCGCTGATGGCGTTCCTGGCCGACGTGGCGAAAAAGGAAGGCGCGGAGATCGCGGGGGACGCGCTGGCGCTGATCACGCGGGCCGCCGAAGGCTCGGTGCGCGATGCGCTGTCGCTTCTGGATCAGGCCATCGCCCATGGCGCGGGAGCAACGACGGCGGAGCAGGTGCGCGCCATGCTGGGACTCGCCGACCGGGGCCGGGTGCTGGACCTCTTTGACTTGATCATGAAGGGCGACGCGGCGGGCGCGCTGGCGGAGCTCTCCGCGCAATACTCGGACGGGGCCGACCCGCTGGCGGTGCTGCGCGACCTCGCCGAGCTGACGCACTGGATCTCGACGCTGAAGATTGACGCGGCGCTGGGCGACGACCCGACCATCGCGCCGGATGAGCGCGGGCGCGGACGCGAGATGGCCGAGGGCCTGTCGATGCGGGCGCTGGCCCGCGCATGGCAAATGCTCTTGAAGGCGCTGGAGGAGGTGGCCAACGCGCCCAATGCGATGATGGCCGCCGAGATGGCGGTGATCCGCCTGACTCATGTCTCCGAATTGCCCTCGCCCGAGGAAATTCTGCGCAAACTGGAGGGCCTGCCCAGTTCGGATGGACCGCCCGCCTCGCCCGGCCCCGCCGCGCCGAATGGCGGCAATGGCGGCGGCGTCTCGGCCCGCGGGCATGGCGGCTCGTCGGTTGGGGCGCCGGCCAGACCTTCGGGCGGACCGGTGGCGCAGCTTGCGGCGGTCTCGACCACCGAGCCCGACCGCGCGGCCGCGCCCAACCGCGCCGCGGCGCTGGCGCCCTTCGCCCGGTTCGACGACGTGGTCGCGCTGATCCGCGAAAAGCGCGACGTGAAGCTTCTGACCGAGGTGGAGGATTACCTGCGCCTCGCTCGCTTCGAGCCCGGCCTGATCGAGTTCCAGCTCGCCCCCGGCGCGCCCAACGACTTCCCCGGCGCGCTGAAACGGCGGCTGGAGGAGTGGACCCGCGCGCGCTGGGTGGTCTCGGTCGTCGCCGAGGGCGGCGCCGACACGCTGGCCGAGGTGGCGCGCGGCGCGGCGGACGACCTCAGGCGCCGGGCGCTGGAGCACCCGCTGGTGCTGGCCGCGCTGGAGACGTTCCCGGAGATCGACCCCGGCGCGATAAAAGCGACGCCGATCGCCGATCCGGACTCCACTCCCGATCCCGAGTTGGGTATGGACGGCCCCGATTACGGCGACGGGGAGTTCCTCGACGCGGATGACCCCTATCTCGACCCGTTCGGTGAGGATTTGTGATGCTTAAGGGACTCGGACAGCTCGGCGATCTCGGCAAGATCATGGCTCAGGCCAAGGAAATGCAGGAGAAGATGCAGGAGCTGCAGCAGCGGATGGAGACGATCACGGCGGAAGGGAGCTCCGGCGCCGGGATGGTCAAGGCCACCGTCACCGCCAAGGGCAAGCTGACGAGCCTTGAGGTCGACCCCGCCCTCTTTTCCGGCGAAGAGGACAAGGCGGTCCTCGAAGACCTGATCGTCGCCGCCGTCAACGACGCGCAGGAGAAGGCCATCGCCCTCGGTCAGGAGGAAATGGCCAAGATGACCCAGGAAATGGGCCTGCCCGCGGGGATGCTGCCGGGCGGGATGGGCTAGCCCCCGCTCACTTCGTCAGCGGCTGATCCCCGAACGCCTCAGGGTCGGCGGCGGCGATCGCCACCAACCCGCTGTCGCCGAGGCCCAGCTTGCGGCACAGACCCTGCGAGGGAGCGTTGTCGGACCGGACGCCGGTAAGGAACCGGCGGGTTCCGAAATCGTCGGCCATCGCCACCAGCGTCAGCGCGCCCAGCCACAGCGCGAGGCCCCGCCCCGCCCAGTCGTCGCGCGTCGCTAGCATCCCCCACCACGCCGTATCGGCCCAGTCGCTGTCCGCATGGTTGCGCATGACCGCGCCGGCGGTGGCGGCGACGCCTCCCTCCTCATCCACGGCGAAGAAACATGCGCCGCGGCGGGTCTCGCCCCTCAACGCTTCTCCGGCGGGGGGCAGGACGCCTTTTGCGGCCGCGGTCTCGCCCATCGCCCGCATCAGTTCGGGTGGCGTGTCCGGCGCGGCGCGGACCAGCGTCAGCTCCGTCGGCGGCGTATAGTCCGCGAGGAAGGCGCGGCAGGCGGCGATCGCCTCCTCGCCGCCCATCAGCAAATCCCAGCGGTCGCTGATCAGGTTCTCGGCTTGTATGGCGGCGGTCAGTTCCGCCTCAGCCTCGGCTGCGACGTTGAAACAAATGGTCCCG